>JAUIIF010000571.1 GCA_030431945.1 Bacteroidia bacterium
GAATTAATGACTTCCTGCCCGGCAACGAATAATTCAGTCCCCGCACTGAGTGTAAGTTTCAGATCCGCCGTGGTCCCGGCTTCCCCCACGATCACGGCACTGCTGTCCAGCGTACTCCAGTTCCTGCGGTCCGGGCTCGTTTTGGGGAAATAGCGGTGAGAATATTTTTCAGGGTAGGTCAGCCGCAGGGTAACCATGCGGTCTTTGGCCGCCAGCACGCGAAAGGCGTACCAGGGGCTCATGTTTACCGGCTCGTTCTCCGGTTTAATCAGTACGGTAAACAGCGAATCATTTACTTGCCGGACATTACTGAGGCGGGCTCCGGCAAAGAGGTTGTCAAAGGTGACCCCTGCGTTCGTGAATACGTAGTTTTTTTTCTCCTGCACCTCAATTGGCCGGGTTCGCGTATCTACGGCGACGGGAAAGTTGTAGCGTTTGGCGCCGGGCGTACAGGCGGACAACAATAAGAGGAAGAGGAAAAATCTTTGCATTGCTGGCACGGGCTAAAAGTGAGGTTTGGGCAGCTAAGGTCAGTTACTGCTGCCAAATATTCACGGTATCGCCGTAAAGAATTTCTGCCGGAGCACGAGCCATTACGACAACCGGGTAATCGTACACCTACCGGTACCGGAGCGGGAGTGGTGCAGGGAATCATCATCCACTTCCTGGCGGATTACGTCGGAACAATCACCCTGAGCTTTTCGTGAAGCAACCCTGCGGTTACCGGCCCTACCCCCAGCCATTCGCCATCTGCTTCCACCTCCAGCTTTCCCCCTACAGGCGTAATGACCACTTTCTCGGCGTGCGTTGCGGTTACTTCCTTCACCCGGTTTACCGTACCGGTGTAGAAGCGCCACGACTCGGCAATGACTTTCCAGACGGGCAGCTGCCGGGCGTACGTGAGGGCAAGGGTGGCCGCAGACGGATCGGCCTGGGGTACCAGGCGCATTCCCCCACCGCTGTACCGGCCGATGCCGAGGTTTACCGTATGTACCGGTCCGGTGAACGTTTGTCCGTCATAATCAATCCGCACGGTCGGCACCTGAAAATCTTTCAGGTACCAGAGGGTCAAAAAGGGGTACAAGAAGCGGTGCTTGAAGCGGGCGGTTTCACTCCTGCGCACTACTTCCGCATCGTAGGCCAGGCCCGCAACGTTGCAGAAGCAACGGGTAGCGGGCGTCCCCTCCCGGGAATGATAGTTCAACCTCCCCACCCCGTGCTCCATTGTCTTACCGGCCCGCAGCATGGCGACCCAGCGCGCCAGGCCCCGGGGCGTCTTCAGGGTTCTTACCCAATCGTTTCCCGTGCCCACCGGCAGGGGGGCGTAAGTCACCTGCCCCAGTCCGTTCGCTGCCACGATGCCGTTCAGGATGTCGTGGTGGGTCCCGTCTCCGCCAACCCCGACCAGGTGGGTTCGGCCGGCCCGTACTTCCGCAGCCGCCAGGGCTGCCATGCCCTCCTCGGGGGTGCTTGCCGCCCACGTCAGATCCGGGAAAGCCAGCTGCAGTTCCGGCAGCAGTTGCTGCCACTTACGCCAGGCTTTTCCCCGGCCGGCGGCCGGGTTGATCAGGAAATGCCAGCCGGTTTTATCCCTCTTCATGGCTTAAAGGTCGTGTTTTCGGGTCGTTTTGTCGGATGGGTGTGGTTGCGGAGAAAATTATTTGCAACTTGCCCTCCATTAGTAGTGAACTACTCCCCGGTGGGAGCAGTTAGCCCCGAAGACTGATTCAAGAGACCTAGTATGCCAGAGCCAATTATCCGCGTCGACCATGTGCGCAAAGCCTACGGTGAAAAGATTGCCGTTGACGACGTCACCTTTGCCATGCCACCCGATGCCATCCTTGGCTTACTTGGGCCTAACGGCGCCGGTAAGACCTCTCTGATCCGGATGATCACCACCATTACCGCTCCGGATAGCGGGCAGGTGTTCTTCAACGGGGAGCCGCTGAGCGGCTACCACCCCACCCAGATCGGCTACCTGCCCGAAGAACGGGGCTTGTACAAAAAAATGTACGTCGGGGAGCACCTCCTCTACCTCGCCCGGCTGAAGGGACTCAGCAAAGCCGAAGCCGAAAGCCGGGCCCGGGAGTGGCTGGGCAAATTCGACCTGGAGAGCCAGTGGGATAAAAAGGTAGAGGAGCTGAGTAAGGGCATGCAACAGCAGGTCCAGTTCATCGCCACCGTAATCCACGCGCCGAAACTGCTGATTCTGGACGAGCCCTTCAGTGGTCTTGACCCCGTCAACGCGACGCGGATGCGTACCGAGATCCTGCGGTTGCACGCCAGCGGAACCGGCGTCATTTTCAGTACCCACCGCATGGAGCAGGTGGAAGAGCTCTGCGAATACATTGTCCTGATTAACAACGGTGCCAAAATCCTGGAAGGAAAAGTAGCCGAGATCCGCCGCCGGTTTCAGGACGATAAGTTTCACCTGGAGTTTGAAGGTACCTTACCGGAGGGCCTTGCGGACCGTTACGAACTGCTCAATCCCACCCCATCCGGGGTGGACATCCAGCTGCAGCCAACGCAGAAAGCCAATGACCTGCTGCGGTATTTGCTGGACGAAGAGGTACACATCGTTGGCTTTCAGGAATTACTCCCCAGCCTCAACGAAGTATTCATCAAGCAGGTAACCCAGCTTGACCCCGCCAACAAGAACCCTTTCGATACGGCACCCGCCACTTAGTTCGCTCCTCCAACCTACCCCGCACCGGCGTCCGCGCCCAACCCGCAACCCGCAACCCGCAACCCGTAACCCGTAACCACCATGAAAAATCTCTGGCTCGTCATTCAACGTGAATACCTGACGCGCGTTCGCCGCAAGTCATTTATCCTGGCCACCCTCCTGATGCCACTGGGCATTGCCGTATTCATCGTCGTGGTACAGTTCATTTTCACCTACGGCAACGACGAGGAGCAGCGCATTGCCGTTGTGGACGAAGACGGCATTTTCGGGAACGTCCTGCCCGACAGCCGGAATATGTACTTTAAATTTCGTCAGGAGCCCCTGCAGACCTTAAAGGACAATATGGCAACGGATACCAGCTACAACGCCATCCTGGTCGTCCCTGCCGTCAAGAACCCCCGCGCGAAGGATTTCCGCGTGGAGTACTTCAGTGACGACCCCCTGGCCCTGGACACGGAACTGGCCATCGGCCGCCGGGTCGAGAAAGCCCTGCGCAAGTATAAAACCAAGGCACTGGAACTGGATGCGGGCGCCATTGCGGCCCTGGAAACGGACGTAGACATCAGGGCACGCAAGGTTACCGTTGCCGCGGGTGAGAGCGACGACTCCAGCATGGCCGGCATTATTGGTGCAGGACTGGGCAGCATCATGGGTTTCCTGATGTACCTCTCCATCTTCATCTACGGCATGATGGTGATGCGTTCCGTTATGGAAGAGAAAATGAACCGGATCGTGGAAGTGGTGATTTCTTCCGTACGC
>JAUIIF010000572.1 GCA_030431945.1 Bacteroidia bacterium
GATGTGGAATAGAAAGTCGGGGATAATCTGAAGCCAGTCCGGCTCTCCCCGTTTGCCGTAGCTAATGGCGTAGAAGAAGTAGGAAGCATACATCAGCCAGAATGCGATGTGGAGCAGTACCTTCTTGTTACGATGAAAAAAGTTGGTCATACGCAATGGGTAAGGCCATGACAATGAGACAGCCTCTTTAAGCACCTAAAAGTAAGGCTTCTCCAGCCACCCACTGTTGACAATCTACCATTGCGGTATTCCCTTCGACCGTTCAGCAATTTGTTAAAACGGTTGGTTTCAGCCGGTGGAGTTACCGCAAGGCACGTAGTTCCTGGCCAACGGTCGAAGATTTCGGGTGAGGTGTAGATCAGGGTTTGGTCTGCCCTGCCGGGGGCAGTACTTTAGGCGTCTGGCAAGTTATCGCCCCGGAAAATTGAAAAATGTAAAGTCCGTTCCCCGCATTTCGGCGGGTGAACGAACTTCTTGACTACCCAGTGTACCTCCCAAAGTGACCCCAGCATGAAAAGCCAGTTGTTTATTTTGCTTTTTACCTTACTTGGCACCAGCGTCCGCGCCCAAAGTGACGCCATAACGGGCAGAGTGGTGGAGGCAAGTGGCCAGCAAATCGAGTTTGCCACCGTCAAATTGATCAGTGCCGCTTCTGCCGCCATGCTGACGGGAACGACCACCAGCCCGGACGGTAAATTTACCCTGGCCTTCCCTGCGGAAGCCGCCCACCTGGAAGTAAGCTTCCTGGGGTATGCGCCGACCCGGATCGAGAACGTACAGGCCGGAGAACAAGGAGACATCGTCTTGCGCCCCGACGGGGAAACCCTCGATGAAGTGCTCGTTACCACGGAACGCTCCACCACGGAATTTAAACTGGACAAGCGCGTGTTCAACGTCGGCAAAGACCTGAGCAGCACCGGTGCCAGTGCTTTGGAAGTCCTGAACAACGTGCCGTCGGTTACGGTCTCAATTGAAGGGCAGATCAACCTGCGGGGCAGCGGCGGGGTGCAGGTACTGATCGACGGCAAACCCTCCATCCTGGCCAGCGACGGTGCCAACGCCCTGGGGACGATCACGGCGGATATGATTGAAAGCGTGGAAGTAATTACCAACCCCTCCGCCAAGTACGAGGCCGAAGGGACGGCGGGGATCATTAACATTGTCCTGAAGAAAGACGAAAAACGTGGCCTCAACGGATCGGTTACCGTCAATACCGGTACCCCGAACAACCACAGCGTAGGCCTTAGCGTGAACCGCCGGACGGATAAGTTCAATCTCTTCGGTCAGCTCGGTGCGGGCTACCGGACTTTCCCCGAAACGTACCGGGGGGTTAACCGGGACCTGAACACCGGCACCACCATCAACAGCGACGGGGTGTCCGATAAAAACGAAAATTTTTACAACCTCATCCTGGGAACCGATTACCACATCAATGATCGGAACGTGCTGACCCTGTCCGGAAATTTCGCCTACGAAATCGAAACCGAAAACGCTGCTACTGATTTCCGTGTCACCGACATCAACAACCTACTCACCGATGCCTGGCGCCGCACGGAAGCCACTGAGGCGACCAACCCCAAATGGCAGTACGAGCTCAACTACAAACGGGAGTTTGACGCCGAGGATAAAGACCACGTCCTGATCATCAGTGCCCTCGGGCGCTCCTTCGTCAAGGACCAATCCTCTCAGTTCGGGACGGCAACGAGCGAAGGGACAGCCCTGTTCGGAGACCAGCGCACCCGCACGGATTTCGGGGAAACGACCTATACTTTCAAAGCTGATTACACCCGCCCGGTCAACGAAGCGGTGACCGTGGAAACGGGCCTGCAATACGTCTTCAGCGACGTGGGAAATGATTTTGAAGTCAGTGACCTGGAGGGCAACGAATTCGTTCCCGACCCCGCCCTAACCAACCGCTTCGAATACGATCAGGGGGTACTCGGTGCCTACGCCACCACCGCCTACGAGGGCGCACGGTGGGGCGTCAAAGCCGGTCTGCGCCTGGAGCAAACCAACCTGAACACCTTGCTGGTCAACACCGGGGAAACCAACAATCAGGATTTTGCTAACCTTTTCCCCTCCTTTCATACTTCCTATAAACTCAGTGAAGCGGCCTCGGTGCAGGCTGGGTATTCCCGCCGCATCTTCCGCCCCCGGCTTTGGGACCTGAACCCCTTCTTCAACATCCGCAACAACTTCAACGTACGGGTCGGCAACCCCAATTTGCAACCGGAATTTACGGACTCCTACGAAGTAACGGCCATCCTTATCGTCGGGCAACTCAGCCTCAACGCCGGCCTCTACCACCGCTACACAACCGAGGTAGTGGAACGGGTTGCGTTTTTTGCCGACAACGTAACCATTACCACTCCCATCAACCTGGGCACCAGCCGGGCCAACGGCCTGGAGTTGAACGGCAAGTTTCGCCCGGCAAAGTGGATGACCCTCAGCGGGGACTTTAATTTCAACTATTTCGACCGTCAGGCGGAGCTGGATGGCGTGAGCTACGATTTTACCGCCGACCAGTTCAATGGCCGCCTGGTCTCGAAATTCGAACTTCCGCTGGACGTCGACCTGGAAGTTGCCGGTAACTTCCGCTCCGGGTACGAAACCGTGCAGGGGACCGTCTCCGGTTTCAGTTTTGCGGACCTGGGCCTCCGCAAGAAAATGCTGAAGGGCCGTATGGTCCTCAACCTGAGCGTGCGGGATGTCTTTGCCTCCCGGATCAGCGAATCGGTCACCACGCAAACGGACTTCTCCGTCTACAACTACAATTTAAGGGGGCGCTTCACTACTCTGGGACTGAGTTACGGCTTCGGTAAAGGCGAAGCAATGGAGTTCTCGGCACAAAAACACCATTAACAACCATTGCCAGGCTTAGGTATGAGAGAGTGATTTTCGTGAAGGCCACCGGCAAAAGACCAAGTAAAAAACACCGAATACTTAGTTTACAGCGCATCAGTTCCCGGCAAGAAAGTCCGATGCTGGTGTCACCGCAGGTTCCGGCCGCTCTTTACTCCAGGCCCCTGACCACGCTACGTACCTGCAGTACCACCCGCGGGTCTTCATGCTGCCGGAGCGGAGAAAGCAGCGGCAGGTAGCTGGCATCCTGCAGTTTTTCCAGTAAGTACAGTACTGCCAGCTGCACCCGAAGATCATTACCCGCCAGCAATTGCGCGAAAATTTGGTACTGCTTTTCTTCCAGCACGGAGCGGTGCTGCTGCGGCCCCCCTTCTGCCGGTTCCTGGTCACCGTACATTTTATCAAGCAGCGGAATTATTCTTTTTCTCAGGGAACCACTCAACAGGTTATCGAGCAGTTCGAGTGCACTGGCCCGGTGACTGGTCTGCTTTGCGGTGAGCGCCCGGTACACCGGAATGATATCGCTGGCCGCGTACTTCAGCCCCAACAGGCGGAACAGCCTGCTGATGTTGTCATGCTGCC
>JAUIIF010000573.1 GCA_030431945.1 Bacteroidia bacterium
AGTAAGGCAAAGATCAGGAAGCGCATAGATCGGAGTAAACGTTGAAGAACAGTAGCGGATAGATACGTGTAAATATAGCGCAACGGTAGTGGACCCGCAGTGGCCTGAACCTTCCGCCGGATGTGGCTTGGCCCTGCCTGATAGGCCTTACTGATGCAGATGTACGTCCATCTGCGGGAAGGGGATACCAATGCCCGCAGCGTCAAAAGATTTTTTTACCTGCTCCGTTACGTGGAAAAAAACCGGCCAGTAATTGGCGTTTTCCGCCCACACCCGCACGGCGAAGTCGACGGAGCTGTCGTTAAGTTTTTTGACGAAAATGTCGAATCCTTTTTCCAGGTCGACTCCCGGAGTTTCCTGAATAACCTCGGTGATGACCGCCCGGGCTTTATCAATGTCGTCGGAGTAGCCGATGCCGAAGGTCATGTCTACCCGCCGGATGCCCTGGGCCGTCATGTTTTCGATGGCATTTCCCATAACCTTTCCGTTGGGGATGATGATCAGCCGGTTGTCGAGGGTCGTCAGGATGGTATTGAAAACCTGAATATCCTTTACCGTACCTGTATACCCGTCGGCAGTTACAAAGTCGCCTACTTTAAAGGGGCGGAAGGTCAGCAGCAGGATGCCACTGGCAAAGTGGCCAAGGTTCCCCTGTAAAGCCAGCCCTACGGCCAGGGAGAGGGCGGAAAGAATGGCAATGAAGGAGGTGGTTTGCACCCCGAACATCCCGGCGATGGACAAAATCAGCAGGATTTTCAGGCCGATGCTGAGAAAGCTGGTCAGAAAACCCGCCACGCTTTGATCCACCTCCCGCTTGGCCAGAAGGGCACCTAAATTGCGGGCCAGCCAGTTGATGACCCAAAAGCCAATGATCAGAATGAAGAAACCGGCGACTACTTTAAATCCTACCTGGAGGAGTACGCCTTCATATTTATCCCAGTATTGCTGTAAATCCATAATTGTTATTGTTGCCCGCTGATAAAAGGGGGGTACGCTTTGCCTTTGCAAAGAAACCAGGAACGGGGGCAGCGGTTCGGTTTGTTTTTGTATTTTTGCTTTAAATAAAGTATGTTTTGTTTAAAAAAGAATCACAAACTGTTTATACCTACACCCAGGCGTTGGAGGCATTACAGCAGTACTGTGCCTACCAGGACCGCTGTCATCAGGAGGCGCGGCAAAAGTTACGGGAATTAGGTTTTGGCGGTGAACCCGCCGAAGAACTGATTTGTGACCTGATCCGGGATAAATTCCTCGACGAAGAGCGCTTCGCCCGCTCGTTCGCCCGCGGCAGGTTTAAAATGAAGCGCTGGGGGAGGCAGAAGATTACGCGGGAACTGAAGCAGCGCCAGTTGTCTGCCTACTGTATAAAAAAAGGCCTTACTGAAATTGAAGAAGAAGATTACCTGCAGACCCTGGAAAACGAATTGCTGCGCAGGGATCGGCTGGAGAAAAAAGCTACCCACCCCTACCTGCGCCGGCGTAAGCTGGCGGATTATATGTTTCAGCGGGGTTTTGAGTCGCACCTGACCTGGGAGGCCATTAACCGCTTGAAATTGTAACGCGCAAAGGGCAACCAGTACCCCTTCCCGCGTCGTTACCAGGTCGAGCTATCCTCTGGCGGACTTTATCACTAACCACATACCTATGCTTCCTCATCTTTACGTTGCTCCCAGTTCCCGCGGTGGCCGCGGGGTTTTTACCGCTGAGGAGCTGCCCGCCGGAACGATCATTGAGTTGGCCTACGTCATTTTACTTTCGGCTGATGACCGGCAAGCCATTCACAAGACAAAACTGCACGACTACTATTTTCAGTGGGATGGTGACCGCGCAGCAATTGCCCTGGGGTACGGCTCCCTTTATAACCATAGCGAGGAGCCCAACGCTACGTTTGAACTGGATTATCCCTTCGAGATGATCCGCTTTACCGCACTGCAGGATATTGCAGCGGGGGAAGAAATTACCACCAACTACCGGGTCGGCGATGCGTCCATGGACCTCTGGTTTGAAACTAATTAGATTTCATTTGTAAAAAGTTTAGTACATTTGATTATTGTTTTAGCCGACACCTAACGGCAGCCTATTAATTTCCTATTAATTTTAACGACTATGGTTTACGGTACCCGTGCCAAACACCTGGGGAGCTTCCAGGTAAGAGACATCCCTTGTCCGTATTGCGAGCAAACGGAAACCCAGCAAATGTCTTTCTTCGGCCGCTACGCACACATCATGTGGATTCCCCTGTTCCCCATCGGTAAAACGCCGGTTGCCGAGTGTACCCACTGCAAGCGGACCTACCGCAAGGCGGAATTCAGCGAGCGGCTGCGGCTGATTGCCGGCGAACTCGGTCAGCGGGTAAAATCCCCCAGGTGGATGTGGGCCGGTCTGATGATCATTGGGGCTATTTTCCTGGTCAGTGCCGTTATTAGTGGAATACAGGACCGGCTGCCCAAAGATCCGCGGGCGGAAATGTTGCAGGCAGATATAAACGCCATGATGGCCGAACCAATGCCCGCATACGATTCAACTTCCGTAGTGTTGGATGACCTTATGACGATGATGGCCGTCGAAGAGTTACGTCCGGAAACCTTTACCTACCTCACCAAAGTCAGTGGTGAAAAAGGCTTGGTCTTGGTCAATGTCCCTGACCTGGAAAGACTCGAATCCAGTGCCCGGCCGGAAATAATGTATACGGTGGAAATGATTGTTGGTACGCAGGATGCTCTGGCGGATAAGCAATTGTACTACGGCATTATGGGCGCCGGTGCACAGTTCATGTTGGTGAAAACGCCGACAGATTCGTCCTACGCCAGGTACGCCAAACAGGCATTACTCTACGATTTTTACGGTCCGCGACCACCAACGGAGTAAGCGGTGTTCGCACCTTGCTCGCTGACCCATATCCACAATAACCGGCTACCAGCCGTAAGAACAGCCGCATAATTTTCCCGTACAGGTCTTGCCGCCTGGCCACTTTGTTGCGATGCTGACGCCGCCGCGCCCGTCATTTAGGGTGAATGGCAGTAAATAATGGGGTCTATCCTGCCCAAACAGCGAAGCTCCCCGGAGTTTCAGCGGACGTATCCTGCTATTGTAGCAGGATGCGTTTGCTTTTTTTGAGGGTACCATTGGCAGATCATTAATCAATCCGGCCATTACGCTGTTTAAATTATCAATTATCAACATTATGGCTAAATAATTGAATGATTTGTAAATTAAAGATCAATTACTTAAAAATACTTGTGTATATTGATCTAATCATTGCATCTTTGCCAATGCAAGAACGAAGCAACGGCTTCTCTTTTATTTTGTAGAGTGATGAAACTGGCAGCCATGCCCGCTTGTCTCGCGGGTGGGGATTCCGGAATAAACCACGAACTGATGCTCCGAAAGGGGCTTGCCCCCCCGGAGCAATAGTTTACGGCTAACCGCCCTTTGCAG
>JAUIIF010000019.1 GCA_030431945.1 Bacteroidia bacterium
ATGTATTGGTCAAGCTTAAAGGCTTGGAAGTCAGTGAAGGGTACTGTCGGCTTTGCTACCACGAGTAACTTGATGTCGGTGGGGATCGTGGCAAAACTGTCCAGGTGCACCGGCCCCAAATCATAGTCTTCGCGCAGCGTACTCACCAGATCTGCAGTCTGCAGGGGGGGCAGTTCGCCGTTGCCGACGGTAAAACCAATCAATGGCTTGTCGTTGTTGGTCAGCCCTTCGATGGCCCGGCTGAAATTATACTCCAGCAGGGCTTCGGCTTTATTCAGGCGACTGGCTTCACTGATGCTCGGCAGCGCCGGTGCAATAAAGGGGACTATCCTGGTCCGGTTACCGTAATAGAAAATGGCGTACGGGTACACAATGGTGGAGGAGCGTTCCGCCGCGCTGTTTGCCTGGTAAACGGTCACCGGATAGACGCCTTGTTCCTCCAGGTTCTTTTGTCTTTCCTGAATTTGTTCCGTACTTCCGGAGAGCGGGTCCGCGAATTCGTATTCCAGTAAGCTGTTTTCTCCCGAAAAATCGACGAGCAGCTCCGATACCTTATCCGCCAGACGTTGGTAGTCGCCGGGAAGCTCTCCCGCCAGTAAGACCCGGACAAAAAGAGGTTCTTCCAGGTCCCGTAACTGGGCTACGGTATTGTCCGTCAGCGTAAAGCGCTTATCTTCCGTCAGGTCGAGTGCCCCGTACAGGGGGCGGCCGCCAATGCGTGAGTTGGCCAGGACATTGACAATGAGCAGAAGCGCTAAAGCCAGGGTGAACTGAATCAGTGATTGCGTACGATGTTTGCGTTCTAGTTGAGCCATACCTATTTGGGAACGCGAAGATAGGGCGGGAGAGTACACCTGCGAAAACGGGAAGGTTATTTTGACGCCCGGGTGGCCGAACGAGCGGGCGCGCACGCCGGTGCAATGCTTAGGTTAACATGCCCAGTAAGTACGCCGCTCCGATAAATTCCCGGTTGGTTCCCTCAATCTCGGTCTGTCCGGCACTGGAATAAAACTGATCACGCAGGTGCCGCAAACATCCTTCCACCGCGTGAAGCGCCAGCAGGAGGATCCGCAGGTGTTCGTACTGGGTAACGTCCGCTGTTTGCAGCTTCGCTAACCGGGACAGGCGCAACGGCTGCCCGTTAATAAAATGGTCGTAGAGGTCGAAAAACTGCGCGGGGGAGTAGCCCTGGAAGTCCCGCAGCCGCCGTAAGGCCACCTTAGCCGCTTCCTCCGGGCCAAACACCTGCCTTTGCGCGGTATGGTCACGCTGGAAGTAAGTGGAGATCTGGTGCCGGAGGTTGTCCCTTTTTACTTTTTCATCGGCTTTGGGCAACAGCAAAAATTCCAGCACCTTGCGCGCCAGGGCTCCCGCCCTGGCCTGCGGGGCTTCGGGTAAACTGTTGACGGCAAAGTACTTGCGTGCGAGGTCGCGGATGGTCAGCAGGGTGTGCTTGCGCGGTAAGTGAAGGTCGTCATAGTATTGACGATCGATGGCGTGCGGGGCATAGTCGAATTCCACTACTTCAATCCGGGACCAGAAATCCGCCGTAAACGGTTCGTCATCCTGCCGGTAAATGGCCCCCAGGTTCGCCGCAGCACAAAGTAAAATGTTGGCACCAATCTTATAGGCCGTACCGTCTGGTGCGACAAAGACGTCGCTACCGGCAAAGAAAGGGTTCAGCGACTTGCGCAGGGCTTCCGGCCATTCCTTGATTTCCTCAATATTGATCAGGCTGTTGGGCGTGGTAATGGCTTTGGTAAAACCGGCAGGAGTACTGTAGGGCCCGTGCTCGCCAAATTTGATGGCCGTTACCAAACTGTTTTTAGTTTGCCACTTATCGGAGGCGTGTTCAAAATACTCGCGGTTCATGACCGCGGCCGCAAATTTCAAAAAGGCACTCTTACCGGTGCTCGGCGGGCCGGAAAGCAAAATGATGCCCGACCCGGTGGTCAACTGGAGTTTGGCCTTAATCACGAACTCCTGGAGCTTCTCCTGAAAATAGGGCGTCTCATCAATGAAGGCCGGCGTGATCAGCGGGACGTTGCGGTCACGGCGGCGCTCCAGGTCTTCCCGGTGTTTTTTTTCCAGGGCGCAGCGCAGGGCCTTAAGCGCAGCGCTCCCTTCCGGGAGCATCCGCTGGAGACTATCCGGAGGGAATTGGGGGAAGTCTTCCGGCCGTTTTTGTTCCTTGGCGATTGCCCACAGGGCACTGGTGAAGGCATAGCTGTGTTCCGCAGCAGCGTAGGTATCGTAAGCGGCGAAAAAATCTTGTTGGTGGCTGCCCTCAATTTCAAAAGCGCGGCCACTTCTCAGATTGTCCGTAGTCGTGGGACGATAAACTTCTTTATCGGTGCTGCGGACAAAAGTAGCCAGGTAGGTGTCCTTCGCCCCCTTTTTTTCAATGACGTCTAAGGTCCAGGTTGGAAATTCCTGTAAGCTCGCTTCCAGGTCAATGAATAGGTCAGGGTCGTTCTGGATGTAAGCGTATTTGCCTTCGAAGGCAATCATTCGCTCCAGGTCTTCCCGGTTACGCTCCAGGATCCGCCGCTCGAGCTGCTGCCGCAGCTCCCGTGCCAGGCGAACGTCCCTGAACTGGGTTTCCAGTTTTCCGGTGTCCCGGAGTATTTCCTGGTAGGCCGCCGTTCGCGCCAGTTCCAGCTCGGAAAAATTGCCGGAATGATGACGCACAAAAAAATCAATATTTTCCTTGATCATTTTAGCCAACTGCAGCTTTGCGGCGTTTACCTCAGCTTCTTTCCGGTCCCGTTCTTGCTGCAGGTGAGCGCTCCGTAAACGAACGGCCTGGTGCAAACGGCGCTGAATACCCGCCGGAGACAAGCGTTGGTCACTGGCAATACTTTGCAACACAAACGGCTGTTTGAGCAAGGTCATCAATTCGACCGCCGCCGGATGAGTGGCCAGCAGGCTTTCCAGCCGGCGGGGGTCGTGAGTATTCTTGATGGCGGCTTCCACCTGCGCTATCTCCTGATTGATGAAGGCCTGCAGGTGGTTGCCATCCTGCGAGATTTGTTCGGAAAAGGCGGCGTTCAGCGCTCGTTGGATGTCGTTGAACTCGGTAACGACGGCCGGCACCGCCTCGCTGGTCGTCATGCCGCTCAGCTCATCAGCGGCGGCCCTCAGCCCGTTGAGGATGTCGCGAAAGGCCGTAGGGTCCTGCAGCCCGGCAACGGCCGCCAGGTAGCCGCGGGCCTGCTCAATGATTTGTTGGGCCCGGGTGGTTTCCACCAAACCCCTTACCCGCCGTTCCATTGGGCGGACGATGTTGTTCACCGTCGTCTGTAGTCGTCGCCCTACCAGCAATAGCTGTTGTTCTTCGGCCACCCTGGTTAATTCCTCGCTGATGTTTGTCCGGGCAATGGCCATTTTTTCTTGTACCTCCAGCAGTCGGTCGTAGGATTGGCCGGCCTCCACCAGCAGGTGCTCGATGCTGGCTTCAAAATCGTAGCGGGCTATGTCCACGGCCGTTGGCAAGGCAGAGTCTTCCGGTTCCGACTCGGTAATTTTTTGCGCGTAGCTGGTTTTGGTGAAAAGACTTTCTCCTTTGAAGAGGTGTGCCAGGTTCTGAAAGGCCGTGGCGAAGCTGGCCTGGTCTCCGGGTAGCTCCAAGTCCGTTGCGTTGGTCCTGATCTTTACGAGAGACCCACTTTCTCGCTCGCGGGTAATCACACTGCCGGTGGCGTCCAGTTCAAAACCGTCAGCAAAAGTGCCCAGTTCGGCGATTAAGGATGCTTTGTCCTGGCTAAGGTCAAAAACCAGGATGTTTCCCTTTTCATTTTGGGCAAACAACGTAGCCAGATTGTCATCCGCCCGGACGAGGGATACCCTCTCCGGCAGGCTGACGGTCTGTGACCATTTCCCCGGTACCACTGACCGGTGGGTATTAATGATGGTGACTTCCGTAGGTGTGGTCAGGGCTACCAATACATTTAAGTCACTGGGTAAAGGATGAAAGCAGTTGTTGTGCAGCCGGATTTTCAGCAGGTTGTTGGTATTGTCCAGCAGACTGTCCAGCTCGAGCAAACCGTCACTGTGAATCAAGTGGTACCGGTCAGAGCGATAGGTAGTTTCAAACCCGTCTGCGGCAAAGAAGTCTTTGATGTCCTGACTGCGAAAAACCAGGGCCTGCTCAAGTTCGGCCGGCAGGTTGGTGCGGGTGATGAGCCAGTTGGCCGGGGGAAGCAGGTGGCCGTCAGCATCGTGCGTTTCCAGCATCACGGTCATCCCACTGCGTTTATTTAACGTGGTGATGATGATGTTTCCCGCTGCCGTAAAGTGTACGTACCCGTTCCCCTCCTGCAGCTTCTCCCCGAGGTAAGCCTGAAGAAAATCCTGAAAATTGGCGTACTCCCCGAGGAGAATACTTTTAAAGTCTTCGGAGCTGCCGCGGAAGTTGAATTTTTCTTTGAACCGGCGCTCATCCGTCGCAGTGGTCTCCAGCCCCAGCTTGATGCGTAAGCCCGCTGCCAGGCTGAAATCACCGAGCTCGAAGACCTCTTCAAGTAAAGGGCGAAAGCTGGCGGGGTCACCTAATTGCTGCGGCTTGATTCCGGATAGATTTTTAACAATACTGGCGGCAGTTTCGCGGTCCTGGTCAGGGTAGTGGTCCGGCAAATAATGATCAACGTCTATCAGCTGGCCGCGGGTATTGTAAAAACTGAGGGCGGGGCGCCCCTGATATTCTACCACGAGAAGGTCATCCTCGGCAATTTCTCCGTGCAGGACGTGGATGCGGCTGATTGCAGCATCTTGTACTTCCAGGTGGGGGTCGGCCTCAAAGTGATGACGAAGTTCTTGAAATTGAAATTGTGCTTTAAGGTCGGACATAAGGTGCATTAGGTAGAAGGTAAAACTAAGAAACAATCCGCTTTTTGGGCGCGGCCGCAGGTGCAGGGAAGGGTAATTGCACGCTCGCGCCTCGGCCGACATGCCAGGAAATTGCTGCGTGCCCTTGCCATGACCAGGGAGCCAGGGAAGGCAACAATGCTCCGCAACCTCCTTTGCACCGGCGGCCGCGCCCCCCTAACCGCCGTGCGCCAGGACGGACAATTTTTGAAAAACAACGGTTTGCGGTGCCTTTTCTGAAGCGTATTCGGCAAAATGTACTTCCTCGTTCTATCTTACCGGGCAAAGACCCCGAACAGATGAAGAACCTAGGATTGCACTGGAAGATATTGATTGGCATGGCTGCCGGTATCATTTTTGGCGTCGTGGCGAACCAGATTGGTGCCGCGGATTTCGTCAAAGACTGGATCAAGCCCTTTGGTACCATCTTTATCAACAGCCTGAAGTTGATCGCTATTCCGTTGATTGTGGCCAGCCTGATCAAGGGCATAACGGACCTTAAAGACATCTCGAAGCTGTCCGCAATGGGAGGCCGGACCATCATGATTTACATCGGAACCACGGTGCTGGCCATCGTCATCGGCCTGGGAATTGTCAACCTGGTGGGCCCCGGGCGCGGCCTGGATCAGACGACGCGCGACAACCTGCTCAATGATTTTGCGGCGGACGCCGGCCAGCGAATCACCGCCGCGGCACAGCAGCGGGAAGCAGGGCCCCTGCAGGCCCTGGTTGATTTGGTGCCGGACAACATCGTCGGCGCAGCCACGAGCAACGGCAACATGCTGCAGGTAATCTTTTTCGTAATCTGTTTTGGCATTGGTCTGATCTTAATCGACCCCAGGAAGGCCAAGCCGGTCAAAGATTTTTTCGACGGGGTCAATGAAGTGGTCCTGAAGCTGATCGATCTGATCATGATTGCTGCTCCCTACGGGGTTTTTGCGCTGCTGGCAGCCCTGGTAGTGGAGTCGCCAAGCGCTGATCTGTTCTACGCCTTGATCAAGTATTCACTCTGTGTGCTGGCCGGGTTGGCCATCATGATATTTTTGATCTATCCAACCCTCGTTAAAGTGTTTACCGGGACCAGCCCCGGCTTCTTCTTCCGGGGCATCAGCCCGGCGCAGCTGCTGGCGTTTTCCACCAGCTCCAGTGCCGCGACCCTGCCGGTAACCATGGAACGGGTGGAGGAACACCTGGGTGTAGATGAGGAGGTGACGAGTTTTGTTTTGCCCATCGGCGCCACGATCAATATGGACGGTACCAGCCTCTACCAGGCCGTGGCGGCGGTGTTCATCGCCCAGGCTTACGGGATGGACCTTGACCTGATGACCCAATTGGGCATCATTACCACGGCCCTGGCCGCGAGTATCGGCTCAGCAGCAGTGCCGGGGGCCGGGATGGTCATGCTGGTGATTGTCCTGGGGCAGGCGGGCATCCCGGAGGCCGGGCTCGCCCTTATTTTTGCCGTTGACCGACCGCTGGACATGTGCCGCACCGTCGCCAACGTTACCGGCGACGCCACGGTAGCCATGCTGGTCGGTAAGTCAGTCGGTAAACTCAACGATCCGCACGAACGCAAGCTGGACGATTTTTATAAGCCGGAGTAAGCTCCACCGGGGGAGTCTGCATTTTCCCTGCCCGAGGCGGAAGTATACTTAGGAGTAGGGTGTTCCGTTTGTCCAATAAAACGCAAAGCTTTTTTTATAAGCCCCTCTCCGAGAAGCCTGCGGCGGAACGTGCTGGAACGGGGTTTGGGAGAGATCAGAAATCGTCTTGCAGGAACATCAACAGCTGTAACACCCAGGGCAATTGCAAGAAGCGAGCGTTCGTCGGCCGAGGCGAACACGAAGTGGTCTGACTCGTCCGCCGAAAAGCGGTTTTACGGGCCAATCTCTCGGCGGACGACCGGGCAGCAGCCCGGAACGGAATCAGCTCGTTCCTCGCGCCTCGGCCGACAAGCGATCTTGCGATTGCCCTGAACGTATCACCCTATGTATAGCATTTAATCAGGAAACATTCGTAAATTGGCGACATTACCTTTTTTCCCTGTTAATTAATCCTATTCCATTGTCATATTTACCCTATTACGTTCTCGTGATGATGTCCTTCATCACTACCTCTCTTTTTTCGCAAAATGCGGCCGACATTAAATTCGGCAAAGTAAGTCCGGAAGACCGGGCATTGATGACGGCCCCCGGGGCCGATTCCGCCGCAGAGGCCTACGTACTTTATGATGTTCTCGACCTGGACATAAACCAGGATCCGGACGGGCGCCCCTACATGAAAGAATTTCGTCACCGTCGGTTAAAATTGCTCACGGAGGCCAGTTTCGAGCGGGCAGACGTGGAAATCGTTTATAATCGGGAATCGCAAAGACTCTATGCCCTCAACGCCATGGTGCACCTTCCCGATGGTGGTTTTGAAAAGCTGAATAAAAAAGATTTCATTCGGGAGCGTTACGATGATGACCGCGATGTCCTCAAATTTACCTTTCCCGGTATTCGGGAAGGGGCCATCATTGAGTATAGTTACGCTAAGAATGATGAATACATTACGGTTCCTGCGCGCTATTTCTTTCAGGAGGATATTCCGGTGCGTTATGCCGAATACCGGGCGGTAATTCCTTATATATTTAATTACCTCAGCTTGTCCAACTCGTCACAAATTTATGACGTGAATGAGCGGACGACGGTTAACCAGAGTTACGGTGGTGAAATAATGAGGCATTCCTCCATCCGCTGGGCGATGCAGGATATTCCGGCATTTACCGATCAGCCTTACGTCAATAATTTTCAGGATTACATCCCGCAGGTAAGAATGCAGTTGCAGTCCGTTGCTTACCCGGGGCGGCCGGTCCAGGCTGTATTTTCAGATTGGAAATCGACCACCCAAAAAATGAATGACTGGAGCGATTTTGGCAAAATCTACCAGATTAAGAGCAATAGTAATAAGGTGTGGAAAGCCATTTCTCCGCAGCTGGCGGGTAAGCAGACGGAAGCAGAACAGGCACAGGTGCTCTATGATTTTGTCGCCGGCAAAATTTCCTGGGATGGAAAGTACCGGTGGCTTGCAGAGAATACACCCAACAAGGTTTTTGAGGCTGCCACCGGCTCTTCCGGCGAAGCCTCCTTGCTACTGCTGGCCTTGCTCAAGCAGGCGGAAATTGAAGCGGAGCCGATTTTGGTGCCTTTACGGAACGGCGGTAGCCCCATCGAATTATACCCCATCCTCAGCCAATTTGATCACGTTATGATCCTGGCGAACCTGGACGGTACGCCCACGATCCTTGACCCCGGTAGCATTCGCCGCCCCATGGGCCTGCCCCGGGTGGCGGCGCTCAATCATCGGGGCTTCGTGGCCAACCCGAAGAACCCCCGTTGGATAGATCTGCAGGTGCCCAAGGCCGTACAAACCGTGGTGGCCGAGATGGTTATTGACGAATCCGGGGAGGCGGAAATTGACGTTAACTCACGGCTTTCGAGCTATTTCGGTTTTCGGGGGCGGGAAATGCTGGACGAGATGGAAAATGACAGCGAACTGCCTCTGATCGATGAAGTTATCGAAAAGTTTCCCGAAGCGGAACTGGTTAGTCACGAAATTCCGGAAGGGGACGAGGAGAGTGGCCCCCTTAGCCTGAAAATGAAAATGAAGGTGCCGGTCGGGCAGCCGATCGATGACTATCTCTACGTCCAGCCCATCATGTGTCCGGTGCTGGACAAAGGTCTGGCAGACGTGGAAAAGCGACTTTATCCGGTTGATTTTGCTTACCCCTGGCAACAACGCTACATTTCTACGATTACCCTCCCGGAAGGGTACGTAATTGATGAATTGCCGGATAGTCAGCGCATTACTTCCGAGGATGGAACCATCAACTGTACTTTCGCCATCCAGGAAAAAGGCAGCAACCAGCTTTCCCTCAATTTTACCGTTAGCGTAAACCGAACCGTTTACCAACCTTCTGAGTACGGCGCCCTGAAACAAATCTTTAAGATGATTATCGATTTTCAGGATACCACGCTCGTACTAAAACGCGCTAAATAATGCGATTTTACTTCAGCCTCCTGTTTTTGCTGTTTTGCCAGTTTTTAGCGGCTCAGGAAACCGATTTGTCGGCCTTCAATATCCCCGCTGCGTTAAAGGAAAATGCAAGCTCCGTAGTACGTGATCATGCCCTGGTCTACCAGGCGATCTCCCGTTCCGAAGCCACCATTTTTGAGCGGAAAGTCATTACTGTTTTAGACGATAATCATGGCGGAGTAAACCGTTTGGTCGTTCATTATGACGGGGATTCAAAAATCACCAAAATAAAAGCAACGCTGTACGACGCCTTCGGGGAAAAGGTGCGTTCCGCGAAGAAATCGGAAATTGAGGACGTCAGGAACCTGACCGGAGGCCAATTCTACACCGATAGCCGGGTGCAAACCACTACCCTGGAGCATATCAGCTTCCCCTACACGGTTGTTTTCGAGTACGAAAAGTCCCTCAAAGGTTTTGGTATCGTAGAGTTTCCGAACTGGCTCCCCCTTACGTACGATCAATCCGTGGAAAAGGCCTCTTTCGTCGCCCGGGTTCCGCAGGGAAATGAATTGCTTTATCACCGCAATCAACTCCCCGAACCCGTGATTACGGACGATGCTGGTGACCGCGTTTATTCATGGGCAGTAAATAACCTGCCAGCACAACGCTACGAGGCCGATGCCCCGCCGCTTAGCCAAACCGTGCCTTATCTCAAGACCGGGCTAAAAAGTTTTACGGTAAACGAGTACGAAGGCTCCCTGGAAAACTGGCAAGAATTCGGCAAGCTCATTTATCAGCTGATGGAGGGCCGCAATACGTTGCCCGGCCAACTGAAGCAGTTGGTACACGAAACTACCGCAGGGCTGGCCACCGAACGGGAGAAAATAGATGCCCTCTACCGCGTCCTGCAGGACCGTACCCGCTACGTAGGGGTACAGTTGGGAATCGGCGGGTGGCAACCATTTTCTGCTGAATACGTGGAAGACAACCGGTACGGAGACTGCAAAGCCCTGAGCAACTACATGGGGGCCATGCTGCAGGAGATCGGGGTGGAAAGTTACCCTGTCCTGGTTTATTCAGGCGGTGTTCCCTTTTTTCCGGTGGATGAAACGTTTACCACGGGGTCTGCCTTTAACCACATGATCCTTTACGTTCCCTCGGAAGATATGTACCTGGAGTGTACGAGTAAGTTGGCCCCAACCGGCTACCTGGGCGAAGGAACGGATGACCGGAATGTGCTGTGGGTAACCCCCGCCGGTGGTAAATTGGCCCGTACCCCGGCCATACCTGCCGCAGAAAACAGTCACCTCCGTACGGTCCGGCTTGACCTTGACCCCCAAGGACTCGTCAAATTCTCTCTGGAGGGGAGGTTCTACGGTGCCACCCAGGATTTTCTGCGCTACTTCGCCAGTGCCGAACGGGATGAAACGAAGCAACGCGAAATTCTGCACCGGCGTGGCCTGCTGCCGGACGTCACGGGAACCAACTACGAAATAGACTGCGCTACGGAGGATCCTCTGGTTCGTCTTACGTACGAGACGGAGTTAAAGAACTACGTACGTAAGCTGGGAAAAAGAATGTTTGTCCCTTTCAATAAACTGTACGCTTACGACCGGGTTCCGGATAAGCTGGAAGAAAGAAAATTGCCCATTTTTCGGAATAAAGCCCGTTTTTACGTTGATACCGTTCACCTCACCATTCCGGCTACCATGGAAGTTGAAAGCCTGGGCGCTGCAGTAACCGAAATCACGCACGACGCGGGCGCCTACCGCTCAGAAGTAGTTGCTGCTGATCAAACCCTGACCTGGGTACGGACCCTGAAACTGCTGCCCGTAGCCCTGCCGGCAAGTGCGTACGAGGGGTACCGTCAGTTCTTTGTTGACGTTGCCAAGGCCGACAAGCGTATGATCGTCATTCGGGAGAAGCGGACCAAGTAGGATCTGCCCGGCGGTTACCCTACCGTTTCCTGCTTGCGCTGTTGCAGAAAAGTATAAACGCCGTAGCCGATCAGCCCGAGAATGATCAGGATACTGCAAACCAGCGAGATTGTTTTTCCCACGAAGTAACTGGAGGGACGGAAGTGCATCTCGATGGTGTGTTGCCCGGCCGGCACCCGCAGTCCGCGCAGCAAATAATTGGCCCGGATGAGGGGGGCTGGCTGCCCGTCAATAGTGGCTTGCCAACCTAAATCGGGGCCGTACCACATTTCTGAGAAAACCACCAATTGTTCGGAAGGGGAATTGAAGGAATAGCTCAGGTCGTTCAGCGAGTACTCGGTCAGCTGAACACTGCCCTGGCCGGTAGGCTGGAGGCCGGCAATCTCGTCAGCAAACGATTCATGGACAATGGCCGTTCCTTTCAGGTCCGGTACCGAACCCAGCGCCGCAAATTCGGCGTCGTTACTGTTCACCACCTGGATGTTGTTGACGAGCCAGGCATTGCCAAAGGCGGCCGGGTTTTGTTGGGCGCGCGGGCTGCCGTCCTGCCCCGGCAGAATAAACCACTTGGTGTTGAGCATATTAAAGATGGCCTGGTCATTACGCGCCGGGTAATTGTAGTTGTAGGCTTGCTCATTCCTGGCCAGGTAGCCGTCAATAACGTCCTGGATGCGGCGCAATTTGACGGCGGAATAACCGCCGATGCTCTTGTGGAAGTAGCTGGTGGAAGCATCTGCCCAGGCATTTACGGTGGCGTTGTAAACGCGGTAGTGCGGATCCTGATCCTGCAAGATCGTCTGGTCTGCCGCCGAGGCCTGGTACGGAACGGCCGTCGGGGGCACCCGGCGCCAGTCTTCAGCTTTCATCCGGGTACTGTTTATGCCGGTAAAATCTACGGCAATCAGGGCAGCCAGTACCAGGCTGCCGATCAGCGGACTGATCGTCTTCCGGAAAATAAGGAACAGGGCACCAAAGGTGAGCCCGACGAAGAGGAAACTGCGCCAGGCATCACTGGCGTAGAGAGAACGACGGGTATCGATCAGGGCATCCAGAACGCTGGCCGTATTCGGGTTGTCGGCCGGGAGGATGCTGCCGTCTCCGACGGCGGTAAAGTCAATGAACCCTGGAATAATCACCGTGACCAGCAGCCCGAGTACTGCGCTGGTTACGCCAGCGTAGAGCAACGTTTTGCGGGCCTTCTCCGGTGCTTCGTCACGGGCCTTAAGCCAGTCATGAACCCCGACAATGCCCAGAAAGACCATCAGGAACGTACCAATGCTCAACGCCGAGCTGGGGGCCCGGAAAACGTTAAGCAGGGGAAGGTTATCGTAGAGAAAGTGGTTGATGCCCTCGGCATTTTTTCCCATGCTGAGCAAAAAGATGAAGAAGGTGCCGCCACCGAGCCAAATGGCCATAGTCCTCCGGGCGGCAAACAGGCCGAAAAGGAAGAGGGCCCACACCACGGCGCCTAGGTAGGCCGGCCCTTCGGTGAAGGGCAGGGAACCATGGTACATCGGAAAACGGAAGGTGGTGGCCTGGGGCGCTCCGGCCCGCCGCAGCGCCTTGCCTAATTCGGTCTGGTTACTTACTTCCTGGCCATTACCACCGCCGGCGGCGAGTGGCGAGTAAGTGGCCAGAATGTCCTTCAGACCGTTACTCCACTGCATGGCGTAGTCCCATTCCAGGCCTTCGCCCGGCACTTCCTGGGCATTTGCGCCTGCACTTTTGGGGGTCTGTACCACCGTTTCCAGTTTCTGGCCCCCGCGCATGGTTTCGGCGGTGTACTGTTTGGTGGTCCAGAGCAAACCGGCACCGGAGCCAAGGGCGAGTAAAAGGCCAATGACCAGTGCCCCCGTAGCTTTACCGAAATGGGCCAGGTTGCCGGCTTTGACATCCTTTACCAGCCGCGCCACCCCGAAGAAAGGCAGCGTGATCCCGAAGTAGTACAACATCTGCGGGTGGTTGGCGGCAATGGCCAGCCCCATGCCGAGGGCAAAAACCAGGCCGCCCCAGATGTATTTTCGTTGGAAAGCCAGTAAGATCCCCGCCGCAATGATGGGGAGGAAGAATACCGTCATGACCTTCGACATGTGCCCGGCCTCGAACAGGACAAAGCCATTAGTGGCCAGGCCGGCACCCAGGGCCCCGGCAATGCTAAGCCAGGGGCTGATGCCAATCAGGACGAGGAGCAAGTAGCAACAAAGCATCCCGGCGAAGAAATAACCCGCCGGCCTGGCCATGAAGCCATAAAAAACCTTACTGGCGGTCTTAAGCTTGTTGCCACTTTCCGGCGCGCTGAGCTGAAAGGTGGGCATGCCCCCAAAACTCGTCCCGGTCCACAGCGCTTCTTCGCCCGACTCACTTTCGTACTCCTGAACTTCGCGGGAAGAGGCCAGAAAGGCATTTATGTCCCCTTTGGGCAGACTTTTACCCTGAAACTGAGGAGCGAAAAGAAAGAATACGGTAACGTAAAAAACGCCAACGGCAATCAGGTGCGGGAGTAAACGCTTAAAGTCCATATCAGTAGCTTATAAAAAGTCAACGTCCACCTCGTAAGGGTAGGTGATCAGGTAATTCATCGCTTCTGCGACGGGGTAGTTCTCAAATACAATGCGGTAAAGCATTTCGGTGATGGGGACGCGCAACCGCAGGTTACGGGCCAGATGGCGGGTGATCATCAGGGTCCGGACGCCTTCTGCCAGTTCCTGGCTGGTGGCACGTACTTCGTCCAGGCTCTCTCCCGAGCCAAGCCGGAATCCAAACATATAATTACGGCTTTTTCGGGAAGTAGCCGTCGCGATCAGGTCCCCGATCCCCGCCGTCCCGAAAAAAGCAGTATTGTCGCTGCCCAGTGCCCGTCCGAAGTGGATCATCTCGTGCAGGCCCCGGGTAATGAGCATCGCCTGAACATTTTTACCCAGTCCGTAGCCTTTGAGGATGCCGGAACCCAGCGCAACCACGTTTTTGAGTACTCCGGCCAGTTCGGCTCCGAGTAAGTCGTGGGTATGGAAAACGTGCAGCTGCTGGGAGCTGAGTACCACGTCTGCCCGGCGGATGACTTCGTCAAACTTGCTGGCAATGACGGAGGCAGAAGGCTGCCCATCCAGTAATTCGCGGGCCAGGTTGGGCCCGGCCAGGGCGCCGACCCGAACAACAACGCTTTCTTCCAGAATGACCTCCGTCATCGTGTGCACCTGTTTCCGGTCCAGCCCTTTGGCCGGGATGTCCTGCAGGTCAACCCCCGTAATGTCGAAGCCTTTCGTGCCGTGGATAAGGACGTGGCTGGGCTGCAGGTATTCCGTCACGGAGCGCATCATACTCCGGAAATTATCGGAAGGAACAATGGGCAGAATCAACTGGCAGCGATCGGCTACCTCCGCAAAGTCATTGACGACTTTTACCCGCCGGTGCAGCTCAACACCAAACCTTGTCCGGTCCTTGGTGAGTTTTTCCACCAGCTCTTTGTTCCGGCTGTATACCAGTACCTCGGTATTCAGCGCCAGCAGATTAGCCATTGCCGTTCCGAAGGAGCCGGCGCCAATAATTCCAACAGTTTCCTTTTTCGGCATGGAGGTGAATACAGGTTAGCGGGCCACAAGGTACGCCTCTGGGCTAGAAATCGTCATCATCCTCGTTAAAATCATCCTTGAAGCGCGTGATCGTTCGGCGCTCTCTTTTCGTGGGGCGCCCCGTTCCTTTTTCCCGGAACTCCGTGCCGGCTTTACCGACAAACCAGTCTTTGTACTTGTTCAGCTCCTCCTCGGGCGTATGATCAGCGTAACACGTGACCGCAATCGGTGCACCCACCCGTTTATCAATCAGGCGGAGGACTTCATACTGCAGGCTGAAGCCATTCTTCTGTACGGTAATACGATCGCCCACCACCACGGCAGTACTCGGTTTGGTGGGCGCGCCGTTCAGGCGCACCTTGCCCTGGCGCACGGTATCCCCGGAAAGGGTCCTGCTTTTGAAAATCCGAACGGCCCACAGCCATTTGTCGATGCGTACTTTTTCCATATTACTCTCTGCAGTAGGTAACGGTTTTAGGGTGGGGCTTGGTTTAATGAGTAGCATAGGTTGCGGCAGTAAATTAAGATCAGGGGGCGCGGACGCTGGTGCAAAAGTGGGGGATGAAGGGAGCAAAAAAGCCGGTAGTCAGGTTGGGTGGCCGTTACCAGGTTGTCCGTACCGGCTCCACGGTCAAACACCCCAGGCGGGTTAATTAGTTCCTGCATTGCACCAGCGGCCGCGCCCCGTACCGGCCAGCAAGCCCTGACTTTAGTATTCGCCTGCGGGCGCTGGTTTATCGCGGCCGCTTCACTAACTTTGCGCTCGCTTAACGGCCGTACCCACCACAATAACGGCTTGCTTCATTTTGGTCAGTTTTCCGGATACCGGAAGGTTGACGTCTTTTTTCGAAAAACCAAATAAGATCATGCAACACCCTAATCTACAGGATAACCTCTCGGTCTCCGCCCTCGTGGAAGCCAGTATCAAAACCGGGCAGGGCCACCTTTCCGACACCGGCGCACTGATGGTGAATACCGGAAAATTTACCGGCCGCTCGCCTAAAGACCGTTACATCGTGGAAGACGATGTAACCCGCGATACCGTGGATTGGGGAGGCATCAACATTCCCTTTACGCCCGCTGCCTTTGCGGCCCTCGAAGAAAAAATGCTGGCTTATGCGGCGGGGCTGGAAACCGTTTACGTTCGTGATGCCTACGCCTGCGCCAGCCACAAATACCGGATCAATATCCGGGTATACACCGAGCAGCCCTGGCAGAACCTCTTCGCGTACAATATGTTCCTGCGGCCGGATGGCAAGAAGCACTCCAGCCTGAAGACGGACGAATGGACGATTTATGCTTTCCCCGGCTGTTTAGCCGATCCGGAAGTGCACGGTACCCGCCAGGAAAATTTCAGCATCATCAACTTTACCAGGCAGACGATCATTATTGGCGGCACGGCGTACACCGGCGAGATTAAGAAAGGCATTTTCTCGGTGCTCAATTTTGTGCTCCCCACCCAACGGGATGTACTGAGCATGCACTGTTCGGCCAACGTCGGCAACAAAGGCGATACCGCCCTGTTTTTCGGCCTTTCCGGTACCGGAAAGACAACCCTGAGTAACGACCCGGACCGGCGGTTGATCGGAGACGACGAACATGGCTGGTCACAAGCCAATGTCTTCAACCTGGAAGGAGGGTGCTACGCCAAAGTTATTGACCTCAGCGAAAGTAAGGAACCCCAGATTTACCGGGCGATCCGCTACGGGGCTATGCTCGAGAACATCGGCCTGGAGGCCGATGGCCATACGCCGGATTACGAAGACAGCAGCATCACGCAGAACACGCGGGTAAGCTACCCGATCAACCACATCGACAACATCATGTACAACTCGCGGGGAGACCTGCCGCGAAACATCTTTTTCCTCACCTGCGATGCTTTCGGTGTCCTTCCTCCCATCAGCCGTCTTTCTCCGGAGCAGGCGATGTACCACTTTATCAGTGGCTACACGGCAAAAATCGCCGGAACGGAAGCCGGAATCACGGAACCAGTGGCTACCTTCTCCGCCTGTTTCGGTGAACCGTTCATCCCGTTACACCCCACGAAGTACGCCGACATGCTCGGCAAGAAGCTGCAACAAGCCGAAGCCGACGGCAACCCCATCAACGTCTGGCTGGTAAACACCGGATGGACCGGTGGCGCCTACGGAACGGGCTCCCGCATGGAATTAACCTTTACCCGGGCCATGATCAAAGCAGCCCTGACGGGGGCACTGGATACCGTCACCTTCCAGGAGGAACCTTTCTTCGGACTGTCCATCCCGAAATCCTGCCCCGACGTACCCAATGCAATCCTGAACCCCCGGGATACCTGGCGGAATGAGGCCGATTATGACGCTATGGCGAATGATCTTGCGCAGCGGTTTCACAAAAATTTTTCCACCTATGCAGACCAGGCAGAGGAGGTCATCCTGGCCGCCGGGCCCCGGTAAATCTACCATATATATGAAAAATATAATTTAGTGTACGCACAGCAAATAAGGGGGAGTTTGATCTTTTTGCTGAAAATTCTTTTTATTTTTGCGTAACAATGTGACCAAAAGCATGAAGGCCCGTCCTAATGGTGTCTCCCGCAAGGAAACGCAAAGTTTCAAAAAGGGTGGACAAAAGACAGGTTTTTCATGATATGAATATGGGTTTTAGGTGTTTTTCTAAGAGGGTCAGGACCTAGTCCGACCCTCTCTTTTTTTGTGCAGATTCTTATTTTTTACGGACCTTGCTGTTCCTCCCACCGTTTTTCTTGTAAGAAACCGGCATGAAAGGGCGATAACTATGGCACCTACCACCTACCAACTGGCTGATTTGGCGAATTTTATTCGACGTGTATTTGCGTTGAATTTGCCCGAGCCCGTCTGGGTAGCGGCCGAATTAGGTCAGGTCAGTATTTCCCGTGGCCACTGCTGGTTGACGCTGCTGCAAAAGGACCCGGATGACGATCAGGTACTGGCCCAGCTGGAAAGCGTTGTTTGGCGGAATAACCTGGAGCAGTTGCAACGTACCCACGGCGCCGCTACCCTGAAGGGAGTGTTGCAGCAGGGAATGTCCGTTCGGTTACGGGTACGCACGGCTTTTCATGAACGCTACGGGTTGCGGCTGGTGGTGGAAGATATAGACCCCACCCATACCATCGGGGCTTTGGAGCGTCGCCGTCAATTAACGCTGGAGCGCCTGGCCGCAGCGGGTTTACTGGATCAGAACCGCGGCTTAACGTTGGCCCGGGCACCGCAGCGGTTAGCCGTCATTTCCAGTGAAACGGCTGCGGGACTGGCAGATTTTAAAGCGCAGCTTACTGCTAATCCTTACGGCTTTCGGTTTCAGGTACGCTTTTTTGCCGCCGCCATGCAGGGGCTGCAAACCAGTCCGGAAATCACGGCGCGCCTGCGGGAGATCCGGCGCAACTGGCCTGGTGCTTTTGACGCAGTCGTAATCGTGCGTGGCGGCGGTGGCCGCACCGAACTTGCCGCTTTTGATGAAGAGGCGCTGTGTCGGGCCGTAGCGGCGTTTCCCGTACCGGTATTGGTGGGCATTGGCCACGAAACGGATGAAACCGTCCTGGACCGGGTGGCGTACCGCAGTCTGAAAACCCCCACTGCAACGGCGGTTTACCTGGTGGATCAGGTACTCCAGGCGGAACGTCAAGTACTCCGACTGGGGCAGCAAATAACGCAGGTGAGCCACTTTTCCCTGGAGCAGGCGCAGCGGGAGGTCATTAATTTATCTTCCCTGATTCGCCAACAGGCACGGCTGAATGTCAGCCAGGAAGACAGCAGGCTGCACAGTCTGGAACGAGAATTAAGACTGTTGCCCGCCATGACGGTGGCGACGGCGGCCCAGCGGATCGATTTTCTGGAGCAGCTGCTGACGGCAGTGCGTCCGGAAACGACCCTGGCCCGGGGCTACGCCCTGGTAAGTCAGGAAGGCCAGCTGATCGTCCGGCCGGAAGACGTTAAACCGGGAAACCTGGAAATTACGCTGCGGGACGGCCAACTGACCGTCAGAAAAGAATAACGCCTTGCTGGCGGATAAGTGCCGCCTTGGGCAATAGGTGGTTTTTTTGACGGATGCTTTCTACTTTCCTTGCGTTAGCAAACCTCGCTGAGGCAAGGGTGTCACCTGCCTTTTCTGCCAGGCGTGTCCTGAAAAATCCAACGCGTAAAATTTCTGCTGCTGGTGCCCGAGCCCGGTTGGTAACCCCAAATCCTGGTCGTGGGTACAACAATTTGCCCAACTGATGCGAAGGTCAGGCCCCGCTCGCCGCGAAAGGCGGCCCTCCGGCCCTGAGCAAAGGCCTGATTTTAGGATGGGCTGTGCATTTCGTTATGCACCCCCTTGGTTATCCGGCCACCAGAACAATACGATATCCCGTATCTTCGCCAAATAATCCCCATCTTCAGGCGTTAATCATCCCATGTTCCCAAAAATCTTTACCCTGGTCCTTTGTTGCGGCCTGTCCCTTTCCTTGTGGGGACAAAGGTGTGGATTTACGGACACCATCGCCATCGGTGGGGTGGGGGCTACCGACATTACGGTCAGTATCGAAGATTACCTGAATAATGATCTGGCGAATGCCGGGCAGGGCGTTTGTGGCATCAGCCTGTATTTTCAGCATTCTTA
>JAUIIF010000020.1 GCA_030431945.1 Bacteroidia bacterium
AAGAAAAGGAACGTAGGAGCATAGTTGATAAACTGTTTTTCGCCCTAAAGGTATCGATAGATTTGAGGACAGAAACAGCCGGCTGATTTTAGCTTGCCGGAACGGCCGTTGCAGGACCAGTCTCCGGAAAAGTTGCGGAAGTAATTATCGCCCGACAGCCTCGAAGTTTCCGCTGTCTACAACCTCCATCACGTAAACTTCCCAAGGCCGACCTTCAGGCTTTACGGCCCGGAACTGCGTGCCGGAAGCCGTTGTGAAGTAGATGAACTGCCGAATGCTTTGCTGGTGGCTACCCAGGTAGCGGGTGCCTTGCTGCTCATCACGCGGGTAGTAGCGTTCGTCGCCGTTGTTGAAGCGCAAGGGGTGATCTTCCCCGGTAAAACCAAGTTGGGCCACCTCCGCATCATCAAGCCGCCGCTCTTCGAAATAAGCCCACCGGTCCCGCTCGTTCTGGGCGTAGAAATGCGTCACTTCCCCGCCTTTGCCCGGTAGCACTTCCAGCTGGCGGCCGGTAGTGATGTGATTGTCTGACCAGTCGATTTGCGCGGACCGGCCGAGCCGGTAGGGATTCCCCAGGTAGGTAAAGGCATCGCCTTCCGCTGCGTAATACAGCGGATAGGTAAAGTCGTGCTTGGGCAGCGGCAGCGGCCGTGCGCCTGTCGTGGCGGACCTGCGGAAGAAGTCATCGTCTTTGCGGCCGGATCCGGCAGGACGGGAGGGCGCCGACGCAGGTGCATACGGAACACCAGTAGTGCCGGCCCCACGGGCTTGCTGCTCTATCTTTTCTTCCGCGAGCTCCATTTGCTTCACGATGCTGCCAGGCAACCACTTTTTGAGCTTCTTCATTTGCTCCAGCTGTTCTTTCATCTGCTGCAAATCGAGCTCGTCGAAATCTTTATTCCCCAGGTCAAAACTGGCGTCATTCTTTATGTCCAGGTAGGTCTCCACCGTACGCTCCAGGTCCAGCAGCAGTTGCTTGTCCTGTTCCGCAGCAATTAGTTTTACTTCCACGCCGGTGTCCAGTTTGGCTTTCAGGTCATAGGTGGGTTGGTTGTTGACCTTTACACTGCTGGTACTGACAAATAATTGCACCAGCGATCGCGCCGGAATTTTATGCTCCTTACTGAAAGGCCAGGGAATCGGCCCGTGCTCAATCGTAAGCCGTTGCCGGTCAACCGTAATCGTTGATTTGTTAAACAGGCGCGTAAGCGTAAGCCACGTAATAAAAATACCGGCCAGCAGGTGCAGCGAAATGAATAGCCCCGCCCCGGTGGCAATGAAAAAGACAATGAATAAATCCCAAATGACCGAAAAGAGGATAAAAAACCACATTGCGGGTGACCACCAGGAATAACTGATCGTCAGGGCGCCGGATTCCCGGGTGATTTTGAGCTTATTTGCCATAGTAAAGTTGACTTTCTGGTGCCGAATTTAGTTGCCTTCGCTCACTTTATGGAACCCAAAAGAAAAACATTACGCCGGGGCAGCAAAAAAGACGCCCAGCGGCATCGAGGTACGCTGCCTTGCTCGTCCGGAATTTTTTACTGACCGCTTAGACGCTCGGGTCTGGCCACTGCTGCTGTACCTTTTCCAGGTCCTTCAATACCTCCTTCCCGAGGGTGAGGTCGACGCTGTCCAGGTTCACCTTTAATTGCTCCAGACTGGTGGCACCGATAATGTTACTCTGGGTAAAATCCCGGTCGTTGACAAAGGCCAGGGCCATTTTTGTCATATCCAGGCCGTGTTTGTCGGCCACTTCCGCGTAGGCTTTGGTCGCTGCCAGGGCATTGTCGTTGCTGTAGCGCGTGTATTGCGGAAATAAATTCAGTCGGGCATTGGCGGCAGCCGTTCCCTTCAGGTACTTACCGGTGAGCCGGCCCATGCCCAGGGGGGAGTAGTGGAAGCCGGCAATGTTTTCCCGGAGGCAAACTTCGGCCAGGCCGACTTCAAAGGCGCGGCTCAGTAAGCTGTATGGGTTCTGGATACTTACGGGGCGCGGCAAGCCGTGAACGTCTGCCAGGTGAAGCATTCGCATCACCCCCCAGGGAGTTTCATTGCTCAGTCCCCAGTGCCGGATGACGCCGGCCTTGATCAGGTCGTTCATCTTGGTGAGAATTTCCAGAAAATTATCTTCCCATTCGTCGTTGGCGATCGAATGGACGCCACGTTTGCCGAAGAAATTTACTTTGCGGGCCGGCCAGTGAAGCTGGTACAGGTCCAGATAATCCGTCTGTAACCGCGCTAAAGACCCGCCGATGGCCTCATCAATCTGCTCCTTGCTGAAACCGAGGTTGCCGTTTCGGATGTGGCTGGCAAATGCTGCCGGCCCGGCAATTTTGGAGGCCAGAAAAATATCCTTACGTTTCCCCGTGGCTTTAAACCAGTTGCCGATGATGGCTTCCGTCTTGCCCCAGGTATCGGGCGCACTGGGGATGGCGTACAGTTCGGCCGTATCGAAAGCATTTACCCCTCGTTCAACGGCATAATCCATCTGGGCGTGGCCTTCCGCCTCCGTATTTTGCTTGCCCCAGGTCATGGTGCCCAGGGTTACTTTGGAAATGTTGAAGCCGGTGGTGCCGAAGGGATTGTAACGCATGGTGATTTTTCTGAAAGTGTGGTTGGAAAAAAAGTGATTGCCGGCACAAGACAAGAGGAAGCCGGGCAATGTTCAATCTTCCGCCCCGAATTACCAGGCGGCAGCTTTTTCGGGCGCGGACGCAGGCGGCAAACCAGGTTGGACGGCAACGAGCACGCCTGAAAAAAAAGTTGAACTTTTTTTACCTCCCCGCAACTTATCCCGGAACTCCCGACATTTACCCCCTGAAACAACATCAACCGTAAACCGTACCCTCACTTAAATCGCTAAGAAAAAGGTACAGCCGGGAGGCGGATATCCGTGAAACTCCGTCAAGCTGGCACAAACCCCCGAAAGGGGCAAACTATGGCACTCGATAATCGCGAGCGTATCTTCAGGCTGGAAATGCAAGAGCACTACCAGATCGTTTACAACTTCCTGCACCGGATGTGTGGTAACGGCGCCGATGCGGCCGACCTGACCCAGGAAACATTCGTTCGGGCCTACGTAAAGATCAACCAGTATGAACCCGGCACCAACGCCCGGGCCTGGCTCTTCCGCCTGGCTAAGAACCTTTTCATCAACGACTACCGTAAAAAAACGCGTCGTGGGGAAACGGAGCTGGATGAACGCGTCGCTTACAACCAACGCGATGAAGGCCACGCGCTGGCCGGATTCTCCGATCTGCGCATTGCCGGTGCCATGGAGCAGGATTTCTCCGACGAAATCGTCAAGGCCATGGCCTTGCTTAAGGACGAGAACCGTGCCATCATCATCATGGCAGATCTCTACGATTTCAGCGAAAAGGAAATTGCCAAGGCGATGGACCTGAACCTGAATACCGTGAAATCTACCACCCGCCGGGCACGCCTGGCGCTGATTCGCCAACTTGCGGCGTACGCTGAAGATACCTACGGCATCGTCAATACCCGCAACCTCGGTTAATTAAACGACTCAATACAATGCCACCCCGCGATCTTGTTTCCCGGGGTGGCATTTTCAGCTTAACGCTTTTATCATCATTATTAACTCAATTCTAAAATAATGCCATTTTCAAGTCGCAACCCCCACCAGAAGCGGACCCCACAACTTCCCGAAGTAGCCGACCGAGCGCCCGCAGTACCGGCCGGGGAGTGTCTGGATCTCTCAATTGATCCCCAGACCGAAGAACTGGCAGACCTCACCGCCTACAAGGTCTTCATGAAGCGAAATTTAAAATGGCAAGCTCCCCCCGTTGACTTATTAGCCAACCTTAACGCCCGACTGGATAAAGTCAAAGCAGGAGAAGAGTAGTGTAAGTAAACAAACAGCCCGGCGCCCGAACATCATTGTTCCTTCCGCAACCTTTTCAGGTATCCCGTGCGCCCCTTCCGTTATCAGCAGCGAACATTGGTTCCCTTTCGCCTATTTGAGTAAGTAGAAAAATACTTACCCATGGGCCAGAATCCGGCGTCACCTGCTGCGGGTGTTCCTAACCTTATTCACGTATCGGATGAACAGCCCGGCTGGTCACGCCGCCGCCATGGCCGGGGCTTCCGGTATTTCCGGGAAGACGGTTCCCCCATCACCGACAAATTGATCAAAGACCGCCTGCGCTCCCTGGCCATTCCCCCGGCCTGGACGGACGTCTGGATCTGCCCCCTGGAAAATGGACACCTGCTCAGCACCGGCCGCGATGAAGCCGCCCGCAAACAGTATCGCTACCATCCCGATTGGCTGGCTTACCAGCAACTCAGTAAATTCCAGCAACTCGTCGCTTTTGCCGGGCAGCTGCCGGTAGCCCGCCCACAGTTGCAGGACATCATTACCGACGCCAGCCAGCATTGGACCCGCCGTCGGGTCGCGGCCCTGGCCATTGCCCTGATGGATGAAACCGGGATGCGCGTCGGCAACACCAGCTACCGCCAGCGGAATGGCACCATCGGGCTCACAACCCTGCGCCGTAAGCACCTGGAAGTCGCTGAGGATGGCCTCCACTTCGAGTACGTAGGCAAGAGTGGCATCGACCGGGCGGTAGACCTCGAAGATCCCGTCCTCGTCCGCCTCATCAATAACGTAAGCGAACTACCTGGTTACGAAGTCTTCCGGTACCGCGGGGAAGATGGTCGTATGCACAACCTGGTCAGCCAGGACATCAACGAACTGATCCGGGAACTGATGGGACCCTCCTTTACCGCTAAATATTTTCGGACGTGGGCCGGTACCGCCGCCGCCGTGCGTGCCTACTGGAGTTTGCAGGAAGAGGGGGCATTGCCCGAACGCCCCGACCTGCGGGTGCTGGAAACCGTCGCTGAATTTTTAGGCAATACCGTGAATGTGTGCCGTAAATATTACGTGCACCCGGCCGTCCTTGCGGCCATCCTTGACGAGCAATTACCGCAGGCTTCCACCATTACCACGACCGAGGAAAAGCAGTTCGGAGAGTACCTCGATGCCGAAGAAATTATTGCTTACCGAGTCTGCTCCGGCTAACGGGCACCCGGGAGCCGGAGCTGGGCCGGCGAATGCTGGTATTCATACGGATGTTCCGGTAACTGGCGGACTTGGACGGGTCAATCCGCGTCATGGCCGCAATCACGGTATTCTGTTCTACCCCCGTTGCTCCTTTGTAAATTTCGACAATTTCGTCACGCTTGGCGTCCACGAAAGCCTGCACGTACATAGTTTGCGGGTAAGCCTGATTTGCTTTTTGAGCATCTTCAATGGCCAGGGTAATGTTGTTGCGGGCGGCCACCACGTCTTCCGTCATTAGGTCAAGCCCCAACCGATGGTACGTGTAGTAGGCCCGGCGCAGGGGCAGCATCCGCGGCTGCAGGATGTTCTCCATCAGCCAGTAGCGATTACGTTTTTTGGCTTGGTTAGACCAGCCGTTATCAACGTCGTTGGTAATGTTCGTAGGCAGGCGATTGTACAATTCCTGTGCCTTGGTGAAGAAAGGATCACCACCCAGCGGACTGAAGGTGTCGTAGTCCAGCCCCAGAATCATGTAGCTGTAGAAGGCGAAAATTGTGCCCAGGTCACTCAGATAATTCTGCTCTGCATACTGAATACCTTCTCCCTGGCGGTAGGTGAATTCTACAAATTTATCCAGGGTGTTCAGTACGGGCGTCTTTTCTCCTGAATTATACACCGGTCGCAGACTTTGAATGGCAATCGTCGCCCGGTAGGCATTAGGCACGGCGACGGATGCCCCGTCGCCTTTACCGGATTGCTCAAAAACTTCACTCACGGTAAAAAACATCGTGGCTTCAATGCGCTCCTCTTCCTCAAAACGGTCATTCGTCCAACTCTGACTGTTGAGAAAAGTGATGATGTCTTTTTCCAGTGTATTGAAAATACGCTTGTCAGTCTGGATGATCTGATCCGTGTTCATATTGACGGTCCATTTTATCTCCCCCTGGGCGCGGACGCAGGTGCAGAGAAGCAGGACAAAGGAGCAGAGCAGGAGTAAACGTTGTTTCATTCCGAAGGGAGACTTTATTGGTCGGTTGATTCGTGGTGCCTTTAGCAGCAGTTGCCGGCGGCGGACTGTTCTGTATTGCTGAAGGACTAAAGCACGGCCACCAGGGCGTCGAGAATGTCCCCGGCGACTTCCGCTTTAGTTTTTAACTCAAAAGGCGTGACCTTATTGTTGGTAACGAGCTGAATCTTGTTGGTGCTATGGCCAAAACCAGCCCCCTCATCGTTGGGAGAGTTGAGGACGATGAAGTCCAGGTTCTTTTTGGCCAGCTTAGCGCGGGCATTTTCCACGCCGTTCTCCGTCTCGAGGGCAAAGCCGACCAGGCGCTGATGCGCACGCTTTTCCTGGCCAAGCTCGGCGGCGATATCGGGGTTCCGGACGAGCTTGACCGTTAACGGCCCGTCTTTTTTCTTGATCTTGCCGGCCTCCGTCCGGCTGGGCCGGTAATCCGCCACGGCGGCAGAGAGGATGGCGGCATCGGCCTTGGGCCACTGTACGACGGATACGGCGTGCATCTCCCGGGCCGAACGGACCCGGTGGAGGGTAATGCCGGATACCTCCGTCGTCAGTTCGGTGGGGCCCAGGACCAGGTCGACCTTCGCCCCCCGGCCGGCGGCCGCTTCGGCCAGGGCAATGCCCATGCGCCCGGTGCTGCGGTTGCCGAGATAGCGGACGGGGTCGAGGTCTTCGTAGGTAGGGCCGGCGGTAATGAGCAGTTGTTTACCGGCCAGGTCCTGTTTCATTGGGGGAGGAGGTGTTGCGTCGGCCTTCAGGCCGACACCCGTCGCTACGGGCTTCAGCCCGCCCTCCGTTGCTATGGCCTTCAGGCCATTCGGCTCCGCTTTTTCGCCTTTACCCGGCTCCGCTTTTCCGTCCTTCCCCGGCACCTGCGTTCCCGCCAGAAAACCACCCAGCACCTGCAAGATCTCCTCCGGTTCTGCCATCCGGCCGGCGCCACTGAGGCCGGAGGCCAATTCGCCGGTACCCACTTCAATCAGGTGGTTCCCGTAGGCTTGCAGCAACGCTACGTTGCGTTGCGTAGCGGGGTGGGCCCACATGTCCAGGTCCATCGCCGGCGCAAAAAACACCGGGCAGCGGGCGGAGAGGTAAACCGCCACTACGGCGCTGTCACAAATACCATTAGCCATTTTTCCCAGGGTCGTGGCCGTGGCCGGCGCTACGACCATGGCGTCTGCCCATAAGCCCAGCTCGACGTGGTTGTTCCAGCTCTCTCCATCGTGAACGGAAGTCGTTACGGCATGCTTGGAAAGCGTCGCCAGGGTCAGGGGAGAGATGAAATCCGTCGCCGCCTTCGTCATCAGAACCCGTACTTCCGCACCCTCTTTGATCAGACCGCGTACGAGGTAAGCTGCCTTGTAGGCTGCGATGCTACCCGTGATGCCGAGGATGATTTTTTTGCCTTGCAGGGACATGGTAATTCTTTGGTCTGTTGGTATTTGGAGACGATGGTCCGCTATTTCTTTGGCCGGCCGGACTTTGACGCAGCGGACTTCAGCAACACAATAAAGGTCATCAGCTAACCAAAAATTTAGCTGATGACCTTAAGGGGGGCAAAATAATTCTTTCCGGTAAACCGGGGGGAATCAGTCCGGCGGACTACCGAAGACCAACGGCTCAACGGACTAAATTGCCGTTAGCCTATACCTCTTCGTCCTCGTCCCGGGCGGAGTTGTACCGGTGGTACAGCTCACCATCCAGGTATTCGCGCATCGCGATCAGAACGGGGTTGGGCAGCTTTTCGTAAAACTTGGAAATTTCAATCTGCTCTTTGTTTTCGACTACCTCTTCAATGGTGTCGGTCACTTCGGCAAACTCTTCCAGCTTCTGGTCCAGTTCGTGCTTCAGGTCAACGGCTAACTGACGGGCACGACGGCTAACGATCGCCAGCGTTTCGTAAATGTTACCCGTGTCTTTGACGACACCCTGAATATCGCGGGCGCTAACGTCGGGACTAAGGCCTTGAGCCCGTGCTTTGATATCTGACATCTTCGAGATCTTTTAGTTGTTTCTTAGTTTTTTTGAGGGTTTCCTGAACCTCTTCGGCCCATTCACTGGTAGGGTGGCGGTCCAGGAAGTTTTCCGCGAGCTCCACGGCTTTGTCAAAGCGCTCTGCTTTGCGGGTAACGTAGCTAAGGTCCGCGTACTGGTACTGGCTTTTGACCATCAGGTAACGGATTTCTTCAGCGCGCTGCGTTTCGGGGTAGTCTTTCAGGACGTTCTCGAAACTCTGCTGGGCAGATTCAAAACGCCGGAGGTCGACGTAGAGTTTCGCAGATTCAAAATCCTTCTTCTCCATTTTCGCCCGCATTTCGTCAATGAGGCGGTTGGCTTCCGGAATCCGCTCGCTGTTGGGGTAGCGGTTGGCAAACTCCTCAAAGCCTTCGATGGCCTTCACGCTGTAGCTTTGGTCGAGGCGGTAAACCGGGCTGAGTTCGTAGTTGGAGTAGGCGGCCATAAAGTCGGCTTCCTCCCGGAGCGAGCTGCCTCCGTAAGTAGTCGCAAAGTTTTTGAAGTAGTAGCTGGCCAGCACGTACTGCCGGGTGTAGTAATACGTGTAAGCGTAACGGTAGGCAATCTGCTCCGCTTCCGCTTTGCCCCGGTACGGGGCAATGGTCAGCTCATAGAGCGTCTGGGCACGCTGGTATTCTTCCGCGTCGTAATATTCATTGGCTTTCTGGAGCCACAGCGCCGCATCACCACTCGTGCGGATGGTTTCGAATTCGGACTTACAGCCGAAAGCCAGAAACGCAACGAAAAGAAGAGAAAGTAGGGAAGTTAACTTCATAAGGGGCGCAAAGATAAGGGTTTGTCACAACATAAAGATTTTCACCGCCGGTAACGGCAGAGATTTTTTAAAAGAGGCGCCTGGCGGCGTTAAGGTTGTACTTGGGTTATCCGCTCTTTTACCCCTTCCGGGCTAAACTTGGTAAAAACCAATACCTTAGCCCCGCATATTGCTCACCAACCCAAATAGCAAGTAACCATTCCCCTTCCGCCCCGCATCGACGAACTCCGCGTGTACTACAACACCACCATCCGCCCCGAGCTCTACCGGCTGGAGCGGCTGCGGATCCGTTTGCTCCGGGGTATCTTCCTGTCGCTGTTCGCCGTAGTGGCGCTGGCCATCGTCTTTGTGATCTATGACCTGGGCTTCCTCATCTTTCTCCTGGCCATGCCCGTCATTTTTTACATTGGTTCCCTGTACTTCCGGATTGAAAAATTCCGCCAGGCTTTTAAACCTGCCGTCGTCAACCTCCTGCTGGAATTTCTTAATGATTCGCCCAATTACCGGTCCCTTTCCTATGATGCCAAACGCCCCATTAATCGCGACCGATTTGAGCGGAGTGGCCTGTTTCGTCCTTCCCCCGACCTGTACCACGCCGAAGACTACATCAAGGGGCTGGTGGGGGAGATGGCCTTTGAGATGGGAGAAGCTTACGTAAAGGAAATCAGTCCGGCCAGTAACCGCCTGATGACGGTCTTCAGCGGACTTTTTGTCCACGCTATTTTTAATGAGCCAACCACCGGCCGCATCGCCGTCTGGCCCCGGCAAAACCTCCGTCGCATCAAACGAACGGTTGACACGTACGTCGCCGACGGCGGCGTGCCGGCCGACATCGAGGTGATGAACCACGGCTTCCGGGAGCACTACGCCGTTTACGCACACCGCGGTACGCACGTAGCCGGTATCCTGACGCCACCCATGCAGGACGCCCTGCTGGAGTACGCCCGGACGCAGGAACGCGACCTCTTCTTCGCCGTCCATAATCAGGACCTATTCATTGGCGTCGCCCACGAATACGACCTGCTGGAACCTAACTTCTTCAAGTCGAACCTTTCTTTCAGCACCATCCGTACCTTCTATACCGACATTACCCTGATGCTGGGGGTCATCTCCGATTTCGATCAGACCCACTAAGGAGCAAGTCCATCGCCGGCCTGCTTCAGTATGGGCAACGGAACCAGCCCGTCCCTCGCGTTACTGCCGGCAAGCGAGCCTGCGATTTTCCAGGCTTTATGGCCGGTAAACCGGTAATTCATTACTTTGTACCTTCCTGAACACCCGTTAATCGTAACCAAATGCAATTAGACGATCTACTCGACGCGGACATCTCCGGCGCTACTCCCTTCGCCCACGCGGAAGAGGCAAGTAAAGGCCAACGCTTTGCTAATTACTTGCTGGACCTGATTGCGGCCATTTTCCTGGCCGTTGTCTTCTTCCTGGTGCTGGAGCTGCTGTTCCCTGACAACGCTCTGATGAACAGTTGGCTGATGGCCGAAGACAACCCGTTTTCAGATTATCTCCTGAATGCGATCCTGATCCTTATTTATTATCCCCTGACCGAAGGGCTGTTGCAAGGAAAATCGCTGGCAAAGTTCATTACCAGAACCCGAGCCGTCCGGCAGGATGGAGATTACGTAACCCTGAAGGATGTAGCCCTCCGTTCACTGACCCGTCTGGTTCCCTTCGAGCATTTCAGTTTCCTGGGTGATCAAAGCCGGGGGTGGCACGATAAGTGGACGGACACTAAGGTCATCAAGGGGTAGGGCTGAATTTCAGCGGCTTACACTCAGACCACGGCACATGGGGGGCGCGGCCGCTGGTGCAAAAAAAGGGTAGGAGAGCAATGCCTGCACCGTTGCTGCCCTCAACTTTTGGGGTAAAGTGAATGCCCCTGCGCCCTGCGCCGCAATGCTTTGCCTGCTCCTGCGGTCGCGCCCGAATCTTTCCCCCTTTCTCTGCCCTAAAACCTCTTGAAAGCCCTAGCTTTGTGCCTGAACCTCCGGTAGGTCGGTGGTCAGGGTAGTAGGGGGCAAAATGGTCCTTCCTGCGGCGCAGCAACTACGTACGCCGGCTACTTAAGATTACCGTACTACCTGGCTACCTGACGTACAATGCCAACGCAAGCCTACATTTATCAAGCCCTTCGCAGTCCACGTGGTCGTGCGGATGGTAGTACGACCGACCTGTACGAGGTCAAGCCCATCGACCTGCTCAGTCAGTGTCTGCGGGCCTTTCAGCGGTCTGCCGGCCAGGAAGACCTGCCGGCCAGTATCGATGACCTGATCATCGGTTGCAACACGCCGGCCGGAGATCAGGGGTACAACATCGCCAGGGCTGCGCTCCTGAATGCCGGCTGGGCCAAGGCGCGCGGCGGGTTGCAGATCAATCGCTTCAATACGTCCGGCTTAGAGGCCATTAATTTAGCCGCCGCCAGGATTACGGCGGGCTACGGTACGGTGATGATCGCCGGTGGCCTGGAATGTATGAGCCGGGTACCCACCTACCTGAACGGCGGGCCGATGATGAACGATCCGGCCACGGTTATCAACAGTCACTACATTCCCCAGGGGGTGGCGGCAGATCTGGTGGCCAGTTCCCACGGGCTGACCCGGGCCGAACTGGATGAATACGCCCTCAGCAGCCACGCCAAAGCCGTGGCCGCCCGCAAGGCCGGTTACTTTGCCGACAGCCTGGAAATAATCAAAGACGCCAACGGACTCATCATCCTGGATGAAGACACCGTTCCCCGGCCGGAACTGACTGCCGCCGAACTGGCAGAAATGCCCCCCCGTTTTGCCGAGATGGGCCTGGCCGGCTTCGATGAAATGGCCCTGCACCGGTTCCCCCTCGTTGACCACGTAGATCACCTGCATACCTGGGGGAATACCTCCAAAGCCGCCGATGGCTGTGCCCTCGCCCTACTCGGCAACGAGGAAGGAGGAGCCGCCCTGGGGCTGAAGCCGCGGGCCCGGATCCGGGCGGTGGCCATGAGTGCCGTAGATGCCACCCTGCTTACCGGCGGGGTGAATGCTGCTGACCTCGCCCTGACCCAGGCCGGCCTGCAGAGACAAGATATTGACCTGTGGGAATTCAACGAATCCTTCGCCGCCCCCTCCATCCGGTTCCAACGGGAGATGGGCGTAAAGGAGGATCAGTTCAACGTACTGGGGGGCTCCATCGCCCTGGGAGAACCACTCGGAGCGGTCGGCGGTATGATGTTGTGCCACCTCCTGGATGAGTTGGAACGCCGGGACCTTACCCTGGGCAGCCTGACCATTGACGCCGGCGCCGGCCTGGCCGTATCCACCATCATCGAACGCGTTTAACCCGCTCCCCGCAACCCGCAACCCGCTCCCCGCAACCCGCAACCCGCCCCCCCATGATCAACTACCGCAAAGACACCGACGATATTGTTACCCTGATCCTCGACATGTCAGGCCGGGCCAGTAATTTGCTCAACCACGAGCTGGTTACGGCCTTTCAGCCCGTGATTCAGCACTTGCAGCGGGAGAAGGCAGCTGGTCGGCTGCAGGGGGTAATCATCACTTCTGCAAAAAAAGACTTTTTGCAGGGAGGCGACCTGGCCTACCTGCAGGAACTCAAAGATGCCCAGAAAGCCTTCACCGCCGCCCAGCAGTTAAAGGCTTTTTTGCGCGACCTGGAGCGGCCGGGGGTGCCCGTAGTTGCCGCCATCAACGGTGATGCCATCGGTACGGGGTTTGAACTGGCGCTGGCCTGCCATCACCGCATCGCGGTGGCCAACCCTAAAACCCGGCTGGGGCATCCGGAGGTGAAGATCGGACTGATCCCCAGCGGCGGTGCCGTCATTCGCCTGATGTGGTTGCTGGGGATCGAACGCGCCTACCCCCTGCTGTTGGAAGGGCGGCGCTACAGCCCCCAGGAAGCGCTGAAGGTGGGAATTATTGACGACTTGGCGGAAGACTACCACGACCTCATCCGGAAAGCTAAAAAATGGCTCCTCTCCGACCCGCCGACCCGCCGCCCGTGGGACGAGGAAGGAGGAGGCATCCCCGGCGGTACCGCGGCCGACCCTAACCTGGGACACCGGATTCGCCTGCTCACGGCACGTTTGTCCGCTGATTCCAATGACCTTTACCCCGCCCAGCGGGCCATCATCGATCTGCTGGCGGAAGGATCACGGGTAGATTTTGAAACGGCGCTGCGTCTCGACAGCAGGTACTACGCCCGGGTGGCGACGGGAGAGGTCAGCAACAATATGATTTCTACCTTCTGGTTTGACAAGCAGGCTGTACGCACCAACGGGCTGGGCCGTCCCAAAGGTTACGGTAAGTTCCGACCACGCCGCGTCGGTATCATCGGGGCCGGCAGGATGGGCTCCGGGATCGCTTTTCTCTGCCTGCGCAACGGGTTGGAAGTTATCCTGAAAGACGTCAGCCAGCCCATCGCCGACCGGGGGCGGGAATACGTGATTGAACGCATCGACGAATACATTGAACGTGGCACGTTCCAACCCTCCGAACGGGAAGAATTGCTCAGCCGCATCTCGACGACGGACCAAAGCACTGCCTTCAAGGATTGCGACATCGTCGTGGAGGCCGTCTTCGAAAATAAAGCCGTTAAGCAAAAAGTAACCCGTGAGGCGGAAGAGCAGCTGGATGAGTTTGCGGTATTTGCCACCAATACGATCTCGATTCCGATCACCGAACTCGGAAAGGAAAGCCTGCGACCGGAAAACTACGTCGGGATTCACTTCTTCCCACCGGCTGAAAAAACGGCCGTGGTGGAAGTCATCAAAGGCGCAGATACGAGTGATGAAACCATTGCCCGGGCCTTCGATTTTGCCACAACCATCCGCAAAGTGCCGGCCGTGGTAAAAGACAGCTGGGGCTTTTTTGCGGCCCGGGTGCAGAACACCTACATTCTTGAAGGTGTCACCATGCTGAACGAAGGTTACCCCGCCGCCCTGGTAGAAAACATGGGCCGCCAGGCCGGGATGGAAAAAGGCCCGCTGGCCCTGGCGGATGAGTTAGGCCTCAGCCTGGTGCTGCGCTACGAGCAACAGGCTGCCCGGCATTACGGCGATAAATACCAGCAACACCCCGCCGTGCCGGCGCTGCACACCATGCTCGATGACCTGAACCGGGGCGGACGCCACAAACGAGCAGGATTTTACGAGTACGAAACGGATGGTACCGCCCGGCTCTGGACCGGAATCGCCGACCACTTCCCCGTGACCAAAACAGACTATGACCGGCGGCGCATGAAGGACCGCTTTCTCTTTTGCCAGGTCATTGAAGCCGGCTGGTGCCTGCAGGAAAAAGTGATTACGGAACCCGCAGCCGCTAACCTTACCAGCGTCTACGGCTGGGGGTTCCCGGGGTACACCGGGGGCGTTTTGCGCTACGTGGAGAGTTACGGGCGGGCCGCTTTTGCGGAGCGCGCTAAAGAGTTGGTAGAACGCTACGGGCAGCGGTTCTCGGTACCGAAATACCTGCGGTAACCAAGGGTTGCGGAATAAAGGAATTTGTAACTAAAGTTATAGGGTACCCTCACCGGGGCGGCCGGAGCTTTGCAATAAATAATTGTAGAGCGGCTTCCCTTAACCCTCCTTTTTCCTAAAACCCCGCTTTACACCAAAACCCTGTGAATTATGAGTCGTAGAAAAGTAAATGCCCAGAGCGTTCGGCAGCTGGCTGCCCAGATCGCCCATGATCGCATCCACCCGCAGCAGCGGGAGAATGGCGATGAACAACGTTTCCGCCATTGCGCCAGCACCACCGCCATTCATAACCTGGACAAAGAGGGGCTACCCAGCTACCTGGCCTCCTACACCAAGGGCCTGCCCCACAACCCCACCACCGGACTGGTAGACAACCCGGACCATTTTCAGCTTTTCGTCCGCGCCATCGACAGTGGCGATTTCCGGGATTTTCGGGACACTCCCCTGGGCCACAAAGACAACTGCGGCGGTAACACCTGTATCCCGGCCTGGCTTTCCGCCAAGGCACAGACCACCCCCGGTCTGACCGTCCGTGCCTGGGAAAGCCAGAGCGCCGGCCTTGCCTATGACCTGGAAGGACCGGACCCCCAGTCCCTTTCCATGCCCCCCGCGCCGACCATCGGTAGTGATGAGCTGACGGCAGAAATGGGCGAAGTCTACGTTCAGGCACTGCTGCGGGATGTACCGTTCCGCCACTTCTCCGCCGGCGTCATGGGCCTGGGCGTAACGAAGGACAAAGACGACATCTCCGCCACCAATTTCCTGGACATCGTAGAAGGCAAGAAACCCCAGGTGGAAAAAATTAAAGCGTTGACCGACGAACTGGCCGACCTGCCCTGGTTCAACGGTACCGGACCAGTGCCAAGTGCGGAGGCTACCGCCCGCCGCCGGACCGCGCCTTCCCCCGCCACCGCTTTTCGGGGCATCACCCGCGGCGACGATGTCGGCCCCTACCTTTCCCAGTTCCTGCTGGCCGGCGACGCCGGCTTCGGCGGCGAACGCAGCCCGGCCGCTGGCCGCATCAGTTACGGAGCCATTGATATTGATCAGCGAATCCGGATCGCAGAGCCAGGCAAGGATTACATGACCAGCTGGGAGGAGTTCATTGACGTTCAGAACGCCGCCGACCTGCGCAGAGCAGAAAGCTACCAGGCAGCACCCGCCCGGCGGTTCATTTACACGCCCCGCGACCTGGCAACTTACGTGCACTACGATGCTCTGTACGAAGCTTACCTGAACGCCTGTATCTTACTCCTCAATAATAATACCCCCTTCGATCCGGGCATCCCGTTTCAGACGGCAGACAACGTCGACCACCAGCAGGGCTTCGCCCACTTTGGTGGCCCGCACGTCCTTTCGCTGGTCACCGAGGTCGCGACCAGAGCCCTCAAGGCCGTTCGTTTTCAGAAATACAACGTGCACCGCCGTTGCCGGCCCGAGGTACTGGCGGCCCGGATCCATCAGGCTGAGGTACTGAAAGACCAGGCTCCCGCCCTCCTGCAAATGCAAGCGGACCTGAGTAATATTCTGGACGAAGTAAAGACCCATAACGCGCTACAAAACAATGGTAAACCGGCCCCGGAAGATGCCGACAGTTACCTGCTGCCCATGGCTTTTTGCGAAGGCTCGCCGATGCACCCCGCGTACGGCGCCGGCCACGCCACCGTTGCCGGTGCCTGCGTGACCATCCTGAAAGCTTTCTTCGATCACTGCACGCCCTTATCCCTGATCGACCCCGCCGATCCGGCCGCCAGTGAAGCCAATCAGATTACCAGCCTGGCTGAGGTGTTGCCGTACCCTGGTTATCAGCTGAAGTCCGCTAACCTGGCGTTCGTGGCGACTAATAACGGGAACCAGCTGGATGTCATTCCCGTACTGGATAAAAACTGTAAGCTGGCCCAGCTCACCGTAGAAGGAGAACTCAACAAACTGGCCTCCAACATCGCTATTGGCCGGGATTGGGCCGGCGTCCACTACTTCACGGATTACTACGAATCCCTGTTGATGGGAGAGGCCATTGCCATCAACATCCTGGAGGAACAGAAGCTGACGTTTGGAGAAAACTTCTCCATGACCCTGCCGAAATTTGACGGAACGACCATCCGTATTTAATCGTCCGGTCCAGTTTTGCATAGTCGTGAGCGCTGTCAACCAAAAGTTGGCAGCGCTCACTTGCTGTAGCTAACTGCCGTACCTTGCACCACCCAATACCGATCAACCTACCATGGCCACAGCACTACTTACGATTATTCACGAAGGGCCGGGCTACGTTGTCATTGACAAGCCGGCCGGCATCGCTACGGAAGTGAATTTTACCAACGATACGGTAGAGGCGCGGGCGCAGGTGCAGTGGAAGCGACCGAAGAGCAATAAACAGCCCTTTGTCGGTATCGTCCATCGCCTGGACCGACCGGTCAGCGGAGCACTCTTACTGGCCAGGAATAAGTCGACCCTGGTACGCCTGAACCAGGCTTTTGCCGAAAAACAAGTAGCCAAAGTCTACCTGGCCTTAACCGAGCACCCGCTTCCCGCGCCGGCCGGAAGGCTGCAACATTTTATTGCCCGGGATCCGTCCGGGCGCAGGGCCGTGGCGGCAACGCGCCCCCTGCCGGGGGCGAAGTCCGCTTTGTTGGAATACCAGCTTTTGCAGACAAGAGAAAACGGCTACCTCTACGAAATCAAGCCAATAACCGGACGGTTTCACCAAATCAGGGTACAACTGGCGACCGCCGGAGCCCCCATCGTCGGAGACGCCACCTACGGTTCGCAACGCTTTTATCTCCCGCAGGCCATTTGCCTGCACGCGCATCAGCTTACTTTTCCCGCCGCCGCCGGCGGGCAGGAAACCGTGACCGCTCCTCTGCCTGCCTGGGCGGAAGGACTGACGAACGGGGAGTAAGCTTTCTCCGGCTCCCGCCGGCGGGCGGGTTTACCCGGCTTGCTCACTGTCCTTACCGGGCACCAGCGTCCGCGCCCTCCTGTTTGGCCCGGTGCGCGTATTTTCGGCAGCGAACGTCGGGAAGCGCCAGTTCCCGTGGTTTCGGGGCCTCCCGATAACCTTGTCGTCCCAATTGCGTTATACCGGTAAACGAAATACAAAATCATGAGATTTTCCCTTGCTTCTCTGCCCCTGTTGCTCTTGCTGATCCTCAGCTCCACGGCCTGCGACAGCCAAAAAACGAACTCCGGAACGGTAGCTGGGGACCAGCCGGCCCTGCAAAAAGGAAACCCCAACCCGGCAGGAGACCTGACGATTGCAGAACTGGACGCCAAGTACCCGGGCATGGAAAAAGCCTACTTCGCCGGAGGCTGCTTCTGGTGTACCGAAGCTTCCTTTGACCGCATAAGCGGTGTCGCTGCCGTATGGTCCGGTTACGCCGGCGGCAAGGAGGTGAACCCGACTTACTACGAAGTCGCCTCGGGCAAGACGGGGCACGCCGAAGCCATCGTGGTGTATTACGACCCCGCGGTAAGAACGTACGACGACCTGCTGGAGGTTTTCTTCGTCGCGCACGATCCCACCCAGCTGAACCGGCAGGGACCGGACGTTGGGACGCAGTACCGCAGCACTATTTTCCCACTTAGTGAGGAGCAGGGCGAACGGGCCAGGGCTAAAATCGCTGCCCTGAATGAAAGCGGAAAGTTCTCGGCCAAGATTGCCACGACCATCGAAGACCCGATCGAGTTTTACGTTGCCGAAGGCTACCACCAGGATTATTACGAAGACTCCAGCAATCCGAACCAGAGTTACGTGCAGAACGTCAGCCGCCCGAAGGTGGAAAAAGTGATGAAGGTTTTTAAAGATTGGCTGAAGCCGGAATTCGTGAAGTAAACGGCCATCATCTGGCAAATGGCGTACTGATGGAGCGGGAGGCACCCCGGGCTTCCCGGCGGACGACTGCCCCGTAGCCCGGAACGAAGCCAGTTCGTCCCTTCACGTACCGGCCGGCGGCTACCCTGGTCATAATGCGCAGTTATGACATTATTTTTATTTGGGGTGACTACCTTCGCGCCATGGCAAAAATGTACCAACTTTCTACCTGTTCCACCTGCAAACGCATCATCTCCGAACTGGGTGAACAGCCCGACCTGGAAATCATCAACATCAAAACGGACGCGATCACGCCCGAACAATTGGATGAAATGGCTCGCCTGGCCGGCAGCTACGAAAAGCTGTTTAGCCGCAATGCACGCAAATACCGGAGCCAGGGCCTGAACAAGCAGGAACTGACGGAGGAGGACTACCGTCGCCTGATCCTCGAAGAGTATACTTTCCTGAAGCGACCGGTAACCATCGTCGGTGAGCAGATTTTTATCGGTAACCGTCCGAAAGCAGTAGCCGCCACCAAGGAAGCGCTGCGCAACTGACATCATCGTGCCGCCCTTTCTGCGTGCTCGGGGCGCGGCCGCAGGTGCGAAGCAGGCGGACCGGGCAGAGAGGGGATCAACTGAACAACGCCCTTTTTGCCCCCCCTTTTTGATCGCCGCCTGCAACGTCCGTAATTCCCCCCTTTCCTATGCCTGATCGTCATGAAATAACCACCTTTTTCCAAGCTTTGCAGGACGACATCTGTGCACAGCTGCGTGCCGCCGATGGCGGCACCTTCCGCGAAGATAGCTGGGAACGCCCCG
>JAUIIF010000574.1 GCA_030431945.1 Bacteroidia bacterium
TACGGTATTCAGAATGCGGTAAGTGCCGCCGCACCGCTTGCCACCGGTGTGATCGCCCTGATGCTTGAGCTGGACCCAAGTCTTACCCCCGCAGAAGTATTAACCATCCTTCAGGAAACCGCGCGTTCTGATGCCTTCACCGGCAGCACCCCCAATAATACCTGGGGCTACGGAAAACTCGACGCCAAGGCCGCGCTGGATGAGGTTAACAGAATTGTCAGCACGGAGGGCCCTGACCATCAAGCCTTCTTCGTGCAACTCTCTCCGAATCCCGTCCGCAACGTACTCAAAATAACCCTGCCGGAGCAAGACGTAATCAGGGAGCTGAGGCTGGTCGACGTAATGGGCAGGCAACTCACCGTTATGACCCAAAAAACAGGCGCCGGAGAAGAACTGGATGTACGCCAACTGAGGCCTGGCACCTATTTCCTGCATCTGCGCTCGGCCCAGGGGCGGGTGGTCAAGCGATTTGTGAAACAGTAGGGGTTGACAGATTAGTGGAGCTTCACTCCAAGGTGCTGGCAGGAAGTGAAATTCGTCGGCCGAATGGTGGCTTTGCTATCCGTTTTAATACGTTTTCTCGCCAATCGTTTGCGGCACCAGCTGTCCCCATTTTTTATTGTAGGTATGAAGACGATCCGTTGGTTGCCCCTGGGCATCTTCCAGCGGGAAGCCCGCTAGTTTCCAGGCGTACAGGCTGCCGTAGAGGTTATACACCCGGGTGAAGCCCGCTTCCCGAAGCGTCTTTGCGGCACGTTCACTTCGGTACCCCACCGTACAGTACACGACTACCGGGCGGGACTTATCCACCGCTTTTACCACGTCGAGGTTCAGTTTATTATAACCGAGCAAGAGAGCACCGGGCAGATGACTTACCTGATATTCTTCGGGCTCCCGCGCATCCAGGAAGAGGGCGTTGCGGAGGTTTTTAGCTTCGCGGGCGCTGAGGGCTACGGAGTCGGCAGTAATCATCGTGGCCAGCTTTTCGTCGAGCGGTGCATATCCCGTAGCCAGGTGGGGCGGAATTTGCTGGGCGCGGACGCAGGAGGCCAGCGTAAGGACGAGGAGCAGTGATGGAAGGAAAACACGCAACATAGACAGGAAACGCTGGTGGCGGCGCAGAGGTTGTGGCCGTAGCCGACGGGGACGTCTATTATCCGGCAAACTCTACCAATGGCTTTATCTCTCCCATATCCGCGGCCCGCAACGCCTGGATGTACAAGCGACGCTCCTCCGTCGCACTTACCAACCCCGCCGCCCGCCAGGAAAAGGCGGGAAGTCCGAATACCTTTTCCATGATCACGTCAGCCATCATCCGGGAGTGTCGTCCGTTCCCATTCGGGAAACAGTGGATGCTCACCAGGCGGTGCTTGAAGCGCAGGGCAATCTCTTTCGGCGGAAAGGTTTCGTGTTCCACCCAGAATAGAGCATCATCGCAAAGGACTTTTACTTCCCGGCCGACCAGAATCCACTTTACCCCGATGTTTTTCTCTGATTGACGGAATACCCCCGCCCAACGCCAGGTATCCGAAAACATGCGCTGGTGCAGCTTTTTTAGAAAGGCTTCGGTAAATACTTCGTCCGGAGACAGCTTTTTCCGCCGCAACCACTTACTGGCTTTCGCAATGTTGGCCAGTTCCACTTCGTCCAGTTCACGCTGCAGGCTGATGGAGGTAATTTTCAATCCGGCTTTCTCCTCTTCATTAATGGGCGTTTGCCCCTCCGTAAAGTGAAACGTCAATCCCATAGTTCCCGATCAACTTTCCTGAAGTATTCGGTAGCAGCATCCGCAATGGCTTGCTCAATTTTTTCATCGGTAACGGCCTGGTCTTCTAACCGCATGTGTTGATTGGCTTTGCGGTACAGTTCCGTCGCCATAGCCCGGGCACGTTTTTCGAGGTACTCTTCCAAAGTGCCGGTCTTCGGAACGATGGCGTAGACCAGTTGCATATCCAGGGCCCGCGCAACGTCCTGCAATACTCCCAAAGAAACCGCCCCCTCTGCTTCCCTTTTCTCTATCTGGCTTACGGCCTGCCGGGATATATTCATCCGTTGCCCCAGTTGTTCCAGGGTCATGTTTAGTGAAGTTCGGAGGGCCGCCACCCAGCCGGCTGCAGGAGGCATCACTTTACGGCTATCCTGATAAGCCTCCAGCTTCTCACTTAACATCCTAACTTTCAGCAGCTTAAGACTCATAACTAAATTTTAGTCAAGCTTAGGATTGACTTAATACACAAAAAGTCAACCTTAAGATTGATTTTAATTACGCAATGTAAAGCTAAATATTGACATACCTACAAATAGATCAATGAATAGGATTACAAATATTGATTTTTGTAAACCTATGAATTGACTTACGTTACTGATTTATGACTAAACGCAGCAGTCGTGTGCATTATACCAAATAGTCAACTCCTACAGATCTGGGGTGCGGGGGGGATGTTGCAGCTTATTTTGTCCACCCTTCGGTAGCCCCAGCGTCCTCCCACCCTCACTGGGTTCACGCGCTTACTTCCAATCGCTCTGGTCCTTTGCCTACCCGATCGGCCAGGTACATTTTGTCTTCGCAGAAATAGAGCAGCTGCTCGCGGATAAAGGCCTTTACTTCCTGCGCAATACGGTGAGGATACAGAAGGTGGAGATTGGGCCCGGCATCCAGGGTAAAGTATAAAGGATGCCCGGTATCCGTTCGGTATTGTTGAATACGCTCGATAACGGCCAGGGTATTGGGGCGAATCAGCAGGTAAGGGGGATGACTGCTCATCATGAGTGCGTGCAGCGTCAGGGCTTCCGACTCCAGAATTTCACCAAAGCGCTCTACGTTACCGTTCTGCAGTACGGTCAGCATCTCGTCAGTACGCCGGGCAGCTTGTGTGTAGCGGGCCGCTGCGTAAGGGTTACCTTCCATCAGGCCGTGCCCTGCACGGCTACTGACGGACTTCTCCGAACGCGAGATCAGAAGAATGTCATCATGATAATCCTGAAAGACCGGATGAAGACGTTCGGTAATGGGAACGGCCAATTCATCACTACTCCCAGGTAAGGCACCCAGGGCGCCCCAGACGGCCGCTCCGCCATAAACTGAACGACAGGCACTCCCTGAGCCTAAACGTGCCAGGAAGCTCGCCTTAGCCTTGAATTCCGCCCGATCAGCAAAGGGTGTAAACAATTCCTCCTCCAGGCTAACCAGGCAAAGGGCCAAAGCACTCATTCCCGAAGCCGAGCTGGCAATTCCCGCAGAATGCGGAAAGCTGTTACTTGTTTTAATTTTTAAACTTAGTTGCCTCAGAAAAGGATAAACCGGCAGCAGTTTTTCTAAAAACTGGCGGGTGCGGTCCGTAAAGCCCTGGTTCCGTTCTTCATCGAGGTATAAGACCACGTCCACGCCTTCTCCGGCTTCCTTACGTACTTCATAAGTAAGC
>JAUIIF010000021.1 GCA_030431945.1 Bacteroidia bacterium
CGGCCAAACCCGCACCGAACGCACGCGCGCCCTCGACATCGTCGCCGACCAATCCCTGGTCATCGGCAAGTAAGCCGGCCACAAGCCGACTCCTCAGCCCGCGGCTTGCTCGAGTGCGCCGCATGCGTGTCGCAAACCGGTTGTGTTACCATGCCGCCCATGCGCCGCCTGGCCGACGATGCGAAAGTCGAGCAGTTGATCCGCGACCTGGCCGCGCGGGTCGCGGCGGATATCGACGCCCGGCCCGGGCCGTGGGCCATGGTCGGCATCCGCAGCCGCGGCGACCGCATCGCCCAGCGCCTCGCCGACGCGCTGCCGCCGGGCAAGTTCACCGGCGTCGGCGCCATCGACATCACCCTTTACCGCGACGACGTAGATGAAACCGCTCAGGAAGTCGCAGAACTCCTGAAAGGGCAGACTTACGATGCTAAATTCTGGGCAAAGGTAAAAGCGGCTTACCAGGAGGAAATTGCCCATTTTAATACGCGGAATATCGCGGAGACTTTTTACAATTCCGTGTACCGGCACTTTCACCAGGTTGGTGCCAACCGGAACCTGATGTTTGTCTCCCGTACGGGCAGTTACCGGGAGGACCAGGGCAAAGCCGTCATAGCCTATAATTATCCGCTGGGGAGCCGCGACCTGGAGGACGTCCTTTCCGAATTGCTCGATCAATTCCCCTTTAATGCTGCCTGGCACGACAAGCAAGCGGATATCACCCTGGTGGCTAACCGTTGGCAAGCGCACATCGACGAAAAGGGCGGGCGATCGCCCGCCGATCGGCTGGAGGTGCTCACCTCGCTTTTTTACCGCAATAAGTCAGCGTACATCGTAGGGCGCTTCCTCAAGGATGGTTCCGTAGTTCCCTTTATCCTCCCGCTGTTACACCCGGAAGGCCGGGGCATCCTGATTGATGCGCTCCTGCTGGAAACCGATCAGGTTACCTCCATCTTCAGCTACCATCGTTCCTACTTCCTTGCGGACATTACCGTACCGAGCGAAATGGTCGATTTTCTGCAAACCTTCATGCCCACCAAGGCCATTAGTGAATTGTACAATGCCATCGGGTTCGAAAAGCACGGTAAAACCGTCTTTTACCGGGAGCTGATGCGGCACTTCAGGAAGACCTCGCAGGAGGCACAGTTGCGGCAATTGCCCAAACAGGCGGCGCGGACGCAGGATGCAGGGAAAGGTACCGGTGCACAACGGGAAGATTTCATTACGGCCCCCGGCATTGCCGGGATGGTCATGTACGTCTTTACCATGCCGACCCTCAACATGGTATTTAAAATCATCCGGGATAAGTTTGCGCCCCCCAAGCAAGTGACCCCGGCCGTGGTAAAGGAAAAGTATGACCTGGTAAAACGCCACGACCGGGTGGGGCGGATGGCCGACAGCTACCTCTTCGAAAAGCTCGCCCTGCCCCTGAATCGCTTTGCCCCTGAATGCCTGGCGGAGCTGCGGGAGACAGCGGCCAGTAAAGTCGAAGTCACGGATGACCAGGTACTCATTTCCCACGTCTACGTGGAAAAGAAAATGACCCCCCTGAACCTTTATCTGGAACAGGTGGATCAGGAGTTGGCCTTCAAAGCGCTGCGCGACTACGGTCGCGCCATTAAGCAACTTGCCGCAGCGAATATCTTTCCCGGAGATTTGCTGCTGAAGAATTTCGGCGTCACCCGCGTCCATCGGGTCGTTTTTTACGACTATGATGAAATCGAACTGGTAACGGATTGCAATTTCCGGCACATTCCTGAACCGCAGACTTACGAACAGGAAATGGCCAGTACCCCCTGGTACTCCGTGCGGCCCAATGACATCTTCCCCGAAGAATTTCCCGGATTCCTGATGCGGGCCGGGCCCAACCTGACTTACCTGCGCGAGAAACACGGCGAAATCTTTGATGCCGATTTCTGGAATGACCTGAAGCGGCGCCTGCAGGCGGGGGAGATTATGGATGTTTACCCGTACCGGACGAAGTATCGCTTTCTGCAATAAGGATAGTCCCTTCGCCTCAGCGGGCGGGTTTACCCGCACGACACTGGTCGTACCCGACTATACCGACTGGACCTGGGCAGGGAGTGCAGAAGATTTGCCGCAGGTTCCAGCAGCTACTCCTGGAGGCCATGCTGCAGACCGACCAGCTCCGCCAGGCCCTTCATCCTCCCGATCATGGGGTAACCGGGGTTCATTTTAGAAAGGGGCTTTTCCAAATCGTCGAGCATTCGGTGGCCATGGTCAGGACGCATGGGTATCGGGGTACTCCGGCGCTTATTCTCCCTGAGCAGGGTGCGCATGACCTCCCGCATGGGAACATTTCCGGTCAGGTGGTCTGCTTCGTAGAATATCCCCCCCGGCATTCTTTGCGTGCTGCGCAGGTGAATGAAGTGAATACGTTCCGCAAAGGAGGCAGCGATAGCCACCAGGTCATTATCCTGCCTGACCCCGAAGCTGCCGGTACAGAAGCACAATCCGTTGGCGGGGGAAGGAACTGCAGAAACGAGGTGTTGGAAGTCTTCCGCAGTACTCAGCACCCGGGGTAAGCCGAGGAGGGGAAAAGGAGGATCGTCCGGGTGAATAACCAGCCTGACGCCGAGCTCTTCCGCTACCGGAGTTACGTACCGTAAGAAACGGACCAGGTGATCACGTAGCTCTGCGGTACCGATTTCGCGGTAAGAGGCTAGTGCCTCCCGGAAGGCATCCAGGGTGAAACTTTCCTCACTGCCGGGTAGTCCCTTGATGATGTTATTGGTGATTCGCTCTTTTGCAGCAGCATCCAGCTGGGGGAAGCGCTTCTCTGCGGTTGCGAGCGTAGCGGCATCGTAATCCGCGGCGGCATTCGCTCTTTCCAGGATGAACAGATCGAACATCGCTACCTCAACCAGGTCGAACTGAATGGCAGATTTTCCATCTGGCAGGCGATAGTCCAGGTCCGTCCGGGTCCAGTCCATCACCGGCATGAAATTATAGGTTACCGTCGTGAGGCCACAGGCCGCCAGGTTCCGCAGGGAGGTGACGTAGTTTTCCAGGTGCTTACCACAATTATCCCCCCTGGTTTTGATGGCTTCAGAAACGGGTAAACTTTCGACTACCGACCAGACAAGTCCTGCTTCCTCGATTTCTGCTTGTCTTTTTTGAATTTCGGCTACGGACCACACCTCCCCCACGGGCAGGTGGTGCAGGGCCGTAACCACTCCGGTAGCGCCCGCCTGGCGCAGGTAGCGGAGGGGCGTGGGGTCTTTGGGGCCAAAATGACGCATCGTTGGCTGCAACAGATTCATACAGGATGTTATTAGCGGTTAAACGCCGGAGAAAGCGGAGAACCCTCCGTCTACCGGCACGACGATGCCGGTAACAAAACTACTGGCGTCGGAGCATAAGTAAAGTAGGCTGGTCACTAACTCTTCGGCTTCGCCAAAGCGCCCCATGGGGGTATTTGTGATTATCGTTTTTCCTCTTTCCGTTAACGTCTGATCATCGTTCAGGAGCAGGCTCCGGTTTTGCTCACCGATGAAAAAGCCGGGGGCAATGGCGTTTACCCTGATCCTTCCGGAAAATTTTCGTGCCAATTCAACTGCGAGCCACTTAGTGAAATTATCAACCCCCGCCTTGGCTACGCTGTAGCCGACTACCCTGGTGATCGCCCGATCAGCGGCCATACTTGAGATGTTGACGATACACCCCCGTTCATTATCCCGCATAAACTCTCCAAAGATCATGCTGGGCAGTACGGTTCCTTCCAGGTTCAATTTATTTACACTGGCGAAATCATCTATGTGCAGGTCGAAGAAGGTATCCTCCGGGCTAATCGTAGCGCCCTTCCGGTTTCCGCCGGCAGCGTTGACCAAAATGTCTAGACGGTTCCATTTTTGCTGGAGTTGCTCCCGTGCCGCCAGGAGGCTACTCTGATCAACAACGTCTCCCTTTAGCAGAAGAATGGACTCCTCCCCGCCTGCGGCACTTTCCGCCAGGGCCGTTGCCGCAGCAGCCAGGTTATCCGGGTTCCGGCTCAGAAGGGCCACTTTGCAACCGGCGGAGAGCAAGCCACGTGCCATGGCGATTCCCAGGACACCGGTTCCACCGGTCAGGAGGGCCGTCTTACCCGTCAGGTCAAAATAATTCATAATTTATTAGGTACTCAGTAAGAAAAACAAACCCTGCCCTGATGCTCGGAAACCATCCTGATTGGGGACGGAAAGGTAAGGAACCAGCAACTTTTGACAAGCACAGCAGCAGCGGACGGAACATCTGTTTACGCTATCGATTGCGCAAGTTATAATTTCTCCTTTACTTGTGCGTAGATTAGTGTTTACATTTTTGATTTTTTTGGCTTTTTCTGGCCAAATCATCATGCTTTCATCATTGGTTAAAGTCCTGAAAATCATGCGCATTTACCTGTTGTTACCGGCCCTCCTGCTGAGTTTTTTATTGTACGGGTCAGACGGCTACGAGCTGTGGTTGAACTACCAGCTAATTGAAAACCAGGAAATCCGCGATGAGTACGCCAGTGCGTTTTCTTTCATTGTGGCGGATACCGATGAGGCCGTGGTCGGAACGGCGGTTGCTGAGCTGCAAAAGGGGTTTAGTGGATTACTGGGAGCTACGGTTGACGTTGGCCCGACCCGAGGGAAAAAAAATGGAATTTACCTGGGCCTGCGCGGGCAGTCGGCCCGCATTGATGAATACCTCAAGCTGAACGAAGTGCCCGAGGTAGGCCCGGAAGGGTATCACCTTGCCTTCCACAATGGAGATGTTCTCGTCCTGGCTGAAGCCGCCAAAGGATTGCTTTACGGCACATTTGACTTACTCCGCACCCTGCAACAACAAGTACCGCTCGCAGCATTGAAACGCACCGAACGCCCGGCGTATACCCATCGCATCCTTAACCACTGGGACAACCTGGACGGTACGGTAGAACGGGGGTACGCCGGCTTCTCCATCTGGAACTGGCACCAACTCCCCGGCTTCATTGACCAACGGTACATTGACTACGCCCGGGCTAATGCCTCGATTGGCATCAACGGTACCGTAGTCACTAACGTGAACGCCAATGCACTCGTCTTCAGAGATGATTACCTGGATAAGGCCGCAGCCCTGGCGGATGTCTTTCGTCCGTACGGCATCAAACTTTACCTCACGGCCCGCTTTAGCTCCCCCATGGAACTGGGGGGATTAGCTACGGCGGACCCGCTGGACCCCGAAGTAATAGCCTGGTGGAAAGCCAAAGTGGCGGAAATCTACCGTCGCATCCCCGATTTCGGGGGATTTCTGGTCAAGGCCAATTCAGAAGGTCAGCCCGGCCCGAGGGAGTACGGGCGTAGCCACGCAGAAGGCGCCAATTTACTGGCTGACGCCCTGGCACCTCACGGAGGTCTGGTTATGTGGCGGGCCTTCGTTTATACGGATAAAGAGGGCGGGGATCGGTTCAAGGAAGCTTACGACGAATTCACGCCGCTTGACGGCACTTTCCGCGACAACGTCCTGGTACAAATAAAAAACGGGCCGATCGATTTTCAGCCCCGGGAACCCGTTTCCCCTCTTTTTGCCGCGATGCCCCAAACGCCCCTGTTACTGGAATTACAAATTACCAAAGAATACCTCGGCCAGGGAACGCACCTCGTAGGCCTCGCCAATATGTACGAAGAGATTCTGGAGACCGACCTGCACCCGCAAGAAGACGGTGGAAAAGTTCGTCAACTCGTCGCGGGCATCGCCGGCGTCAGTAACATCGGTACCGCCCGCAACTGGACGGGAAATCTGTTCGGGCAGGCAGACTGGTACGCCGTAGGCCGACTCAGCTGGTCTCCGGAGCTGAACGCAAAGCAAATCTTCAAGGAGTGGGCCGGGCTGACCTTCGGGCGGCAGGAAACGGTCGTGAATACCGTCAATCAAATGCTTACCCTCTCCTACCCTGCCTGCGTTAACTACATGACACCGCTCGGTCTGCACCACATTATGGCTACCGGCCACCATTACGGCCCCGGGCCCTGGGTAAATGACCTGGGGCGTGCGGATTGGAACCCCTATTATTATCACGGTGCTACGGCCGACAGCATCGGGTTTGACCGTACACAAAGCGGTAATGACGCCCTGGGGCAGTACCCGCCGGCCTACGCCCGGCAATTCAGGGACCCCACCACCTGCCCGCCCGAGTTTTTACTCTGGTTTCACCGTTTGCCCTGGGATTATCCGCTGGCCAGCGGGAATACCCTCTGGCGGGAGCTGGCGCTGCGCTACCAGCAGGGCGTCGAACAGGTAGCAGAAATACAAACCCTGTGGGCATCACTGGAGCCGTACATCGATGCCGGTCGTTTCCACCACGTCCGGCAGCACCTGAACATCCAGTACCAGGAGGCACAATGGTGGCGTGATGCCTGCCTGGCGTATTTTTCCCACGCATCCGGGCGACAACTTCCCCCCGGGGTCCCCGCCCCGGCAGAGACCCTCGAGCGCTACCGGGCGATAAGCCATCCTTACGCACCGGGCATCAGGCCGCAGTGGTAAGCAAAGATCAGGGCGGGCATTGCTGATGGCAGGCAGGAGAAATTCAGGCAGGCGCGGCCGCCGGTGCAAACCGGGTGAAGGTAAAGCCAGGGCCATCCTACCCCACCAGGCACCAGCGTCCGCGCCGCCAAGCTATTGCCTTTCTCAGCAGGCACGGCAAGCGCAACAAATAAAATTGTTGCGTACTTTGGGCAGCGATTTATTCACCCGGCCATTTTTCTTCAGGCTTTCCAAGAGACTCAGCGCAAGCTTTTCCCTTCCAGACATCGACTACGAAAAGCGGGAGTAAGCACGAGATTGTTGTTCAGCCCATCTGCTTTAATTTACAAATCTGAACATGGACCAAAAAAAGAATAAGCGGGTTACCATCTATGATCTGGCCACCGAACTGAACGTTTCCCCCTCCACCGTTTCGAGGGCTTTAAAAGATCATTTCAGTATTGGGCAAAAAACCACTGCAGCGGTTAAAGCTTTAGCGAAAAAACGGGGCTACCGACCGAACCTGATTGCCTCCAACCTGCGGAACCAACAGACGAACACGATCGGGGTGCTGGTGCCGTGGCTGAACCGTCCTTTTATCTCCACCCTGATCAGCGGCGTAGAAGAATCTGCGCAGGAGGCCGGCTACAACGTACTCATTGCCCAGACCCGGGATTCTTACGAAAAGGAGGTAATTAACACCAAAGCCCTGTTTGATTGTCGGGTCCAGGCGATTATAGTTTCCCTGGCGATGGAAACAACGGACTATGGCCATTTTGAAGATGTTATTCAGCAGGGAACACCCGTCATCTTTGTTGACCGGGTGCCCAGTAATTTCTGCGGACATCAGGTCATGATTGACAATTATCAAACCGGGCACGATGCTACGCAACATTTAATCAACAGCGGCTACCAACGCATTGCGCTTCTGTCCGGCTCTTTAAAGCAGAAGATTTATCAGGACCGCCACGCCGGGTACCTGGCGGCCCTGAAGAAGAACGGCATCCCGGTAGAGGAGCAGCTGATTGGAAAAAGTGATCGGCTGACCATCGAAGAGGGGGCCAACCTGATTGCTGAAATGCTGAAGTTGCCGGCACCACCCGACGCGGTATTTTCCACCAACGATTCGGCTGCCGTAGGTGCCATGAAACACGTACAATCGATCGGGCTGAAGGTCCCGGAAGACATCGCCTTTATCGGTTTAAACGATGACCCCGTTTGTACGATAATTACGCCAAACCTCAGTTCGATGAGTCATCCGGCCGCTGAAATGGGGCGCCTGGCCGTCCGGCAGGCCCTGGAGGTTATTACCATGCCCCAGGAGAGTGTCGGCTCTACCTTTATGGTCCGGTTAAATACGCAGGTAGTTTCCCGGGGTTCTGCCTGAGCCGCATTCCGAAAAGCACGGGCACCTGCAGCCTTACTGAATGATGATTTTATTGACCTGCCGCCCGCCATCCCTGGCAAAAAGCTCCACTAAGTAAGTACCGGCTAACAGCTTTGATAAATCAACGGTAATCTGGGCCTGGTTTTCACAGGCAGTTTCCAACACCATACGGCCGGAAAGATCATGGATCCGGATCCGCACCAGCTGGCTGGACTTCTCCAGGAACAGGTAATCTCCGGCTACCGGATTAGGGTATAACGCTACCCCCAGGGCGCGGGCCAGTTGCTGCGTGGAAGTTGGGTTTTGATTGGTGATGACCACAAATTTTTCTCCGCGCAGGTTGCTCCCGTCAGCACTTCTGGCGGCTACCCGTACAGTACCGTTCTCCAGTGCCCGCAGTAATCCCTGCTGATCAATGACGGCGATGGTAGGATTATTGACGCCCCAGCGAACGCCACGAATGGTCGCCGAATCCGGCGTAAAAGTGGCAACAAACTGGAGCGTTCCATCGTCAGTATCGATAATGGTATCGCCACTGACGGTAGCAATATCGATGCTTGAAATGGGCACGAAGTTATTTTCCACGTAGGCCCTTAGCCAAATCAGCGCCGGTCGTTCAGTTACGTTATCCCGATCAATCAGGAAAGCCCCCTGCTCGTCGCGCCAGAGGCCAGGACGCCAGCCCCAGAGGGTAATGCCCGTAACGGACGGATGCTCCCAAAAGAGAGGGAATACCCGGCGGTACTCCGCCAGCTGGGTAAAGTCCGTTGCGCCGTCAATGTCTAACTCGGTAACGTGAATGGGCAGGCCCGTAGCGGCCAGTTCATCCAGTGCCCCCGTAATTACGGAAGAATTTACCGTCGTTGAAAACGCGTGGGCCTGTACGCCGACAATATCGATCAGGTTACGATCCTGCAGCAGGTTGATGATGTCCAGGTACGCGGAGCGGACGTTGCTGCTACTGACGACATTGTATTCATTGATCATGAGGTCGGCATTCGGGAAGTATTGCCGCGCCAGGGTGAAGGCCGTAATGATCCAGTCGTAGCCCGTGGCGCCGGTTCCGCCCAGGGCATCGATGTAGTTGCCGTCGTTGTCGCTGGTCGGTGGCTGGTTGACGGGTTCATTGGTGACTTCGATGGCGTCAATGTCGGGGTAGCGTTCGGCGACCAGGCGGTACCATTCCTCGATTTCCGCCCGCTGCTCTGCGGGGGGCAGGTTACGGATCCAGGCCGGCTGCTGGGACCCCCAGGTAAGTACGTGGAATTTGAAATAGAAGTCATTATCCTGGGCCAGTTGGTAAGCGGCATCGAGGGCTGCCCAGTTCATGACGTCGCGCTGGCCCTCTACACTGCCCCATTTTCCGGCGTTTTCCGGCGTGACCTGGTTCCAGAAACTGGCAAAATCCGGCGTTTGCGAAGGGCTGTAAACATTGCCCAAAAACTTTGCCTGACCCTGTGCGATCGGCGTGCGATCATCTTCCGGCTGTACTGGCTCCGGCACACCTTCCCCGCCGTTATCCAGGGCGGCTACGGTGTAGAAAAGGTCGGCCCGCCCGAAGGCAAAACGGTCAAATTCAAGACCATCCTCCCGCGCTCCGATTTGTATCGTTTGCGTCAGAGCGCCTTCCGGAACGGTAAAGGATGTCGGCGTTTCGAAGCCATCATATTCTGATACGTTTACCCACTTCCATACTTGTCCGCCGGCACTTCCGTTGCCGTTAACGAAGGTCTGCGGATCCGTGAACCCAACACTTGCCAGTTGGTTGGAGGTGATCCACGCTGCGGCATCCGTAACGTCCTGTTCACCGAAAGCGGCTCCGTAATGAAAGCTGTCGTCGTCAGCGCCTCCCGGCCCTACGCGCAACCGCGCGTACAGGTCGTAGGTGCCGGTGGCGGCAAAAGTTACTTCGTAAGTGATTACCCTGGCGGCCGATTCGGGGGCAGAGGCAGTACCGTTGGTACTGATCACGACGTAGGTGATGTCCCCTTCGGTAGTCGTGTTGAAATCAGCGCCGGCTGCGCCCGCTTCCGCTTCAAAGGTTACTGCGGCGGCGGATTGAGCCCGCAGGCAGGGGGTGATCGCCAGCAAAAAGAGAAATAGAATTACCTTATGCATCATTCAAATGTTTGGAAATTAAAAGTCAGGCGGAGGCTTCAGCATTTTCCCGCGCAATATTTTTGCTTAGTGGTTGACCAGGGTTAGGAGCGCTGCTGTCCGGTGGGTTATTTATCAATCACTACCGTCGTTACGCTCTTGGCGGAGACATTGAGCACCACCTGCGTATTCTTGATTGTGACGTTTACGGCCCGCCGGTTGTTATTGAGGTTGGTTTCCACGGCTGCAGCAGCAGCGGGTGCATCCCCCAGTTCAATTTGCAAACCGCGCTCCCGTACTTCGGTCGGGTTGATAATTACCACGATGATCTGCGTCCCCGCATCGTAAGCCGTTGCCTTTACCTCCGTGGCGCGCAGCATCGTGGCGTCAATCCGCTGCTGGCCCGGCCGGACGTAACTGGCGAAGTGGGCGAAGGCGTGGCCGCGTTTGAGGATTTCCCCGTCCGTTGTCCCCTGTTCCCCTTCTCCGATAAAAGAATAATAGCGGCGGATGTACCACCATACGTAGGCATTCCAGTTAAAACGCATGGCCTCGTGTACGGATTCCAGCATTTCCAGCGACTCGTCCCAGATTCGTTCCTGGTCATAGGTCACCCAGGCCGGCATTCCCGTTCTGCCGGTTTGCAGGTTCAGCAGGTATTCTGTCATCCAGATCTCCTTTCCCTGGGCTTCGGCAAGGGGGAAGGGCCCGAGTCCGCCACCGTAAATATGGCCGGCAACGATGTCGAAATGCGGTGCAGCCTCCTGGTCCTGTAACAACGTATTCGTGAAGGAGGGATTAAAATTAAAGGATTCGGGGGCCATGACTTTGGTTCCGACAATTTCATTGCCGTGCTTGGTAATAAAGTCACGCATGTCCCCTACCGAATAATCGCAGGATTCGTAGCTCACCTGGATGTCCGGTTCATTCTGGATGGAGATGGCATGGATATTTACACCTTCACCATTCATGTAGGTGACGAACTGGTTCAGGTGGTCCCGAAAAGCGGGGTATTGATCTTCGGCCAGCTGACCTCCGATTTCGCTGTTGTTTGTCTTCATGGCTGCAGGCGGAGACCAGGGGCAGGCAATGACTTTGGCTCCGTGACGCTGCGCTGCCCGGGCGGCGGGGACGATGTTGGCCCATTCCGAGGGGTTCGGCGCGATGCGGATGCGAAAGATGCTTAGTCCTAATCCTTCGCCGGTGGTACCGAAAACCTTTTCGGCCTCATCGTCCGTCAGAAAACGGGTGCCCCACATTCTGCTGGCTCCGCCAAATCCGGCAATGGTTTGGTGAGTATTGGCGGGGTTGACGGCCAGGCGTACGGGGTCCGGATTTTCAATTATTACAATTCCGCTTTCTTCTTTTTCACACCCCTGGCTCAGGACGAGGATGAACAGGATAGTCAATAGCCGGATAAGGGGCGAAGCAGTATACATCAAAATATTTTTTAGCGCGGAAAGCAGTGGCACGAGCGGACTGATTATTGTCAAATACGGCTTGCTGTCGTTCGTCAGTTTGGAAAAGGGCGGGGCCGCAGGTGCAAACAAAGCACTTAAGCTGCGCTTGCACCTGCGTGCGCGCCCTACCCATTGGCCCCTACTACAGTGAATGAAGCCGGCTATATAAAATAGCCGGCTTCTTCTCACTCAGTAGTTCAATAAAAAATCATACAAATTTTTAGGGGCAGGTAAATGCTGCAATGGGGTACAGCTCAATGTTATCGAGGAAAAACACGGCATCAGAACGCCCGAGATCGAGCACCAGGTGTTGGGCGCCGCTGGGGGGGTCTTGTGCTTCAAAAGTCCAGGTATAAGCTGCCCATTCCTGGGTAATCGTTTGGGGGTCGCCGTAGAAATAATCCGAGCCATCACCGCCGTTATAACGGGAGGCAGAAACGCTGATGGGCACGTCATCTGCCGTAGCCTTTGCCCAAATGGTAACGCCGTAGGTTGTACCGGCGACCAGATCCAGCGGCGTGGTGGCGATTTGCGTTCGCCAGGCCTGATCGGGGTTACCGGCGCCGGTAACCATCAGTGAGTTATTTCCGTCGTACACATCACCAGCATCCGTATTAAGGGCAAAGGTGCCGTTGAGTACTTCCCAGGTGGCACTTTCGCCTTCGATTCCGTTTTCGAAACTTCCGTCGCCAATTTTATTATCCCGGGGCAGTTCTACATTCTTACGAACGCTGATGTCATCGAGGTAGAAGACGGCGGCCGAGTACCCCATGTCCAACACCAGGTGCTGGGCGCCGCTGGGAGGGGCCTGCACGGTATAGACCCAGGTGTATTCTGCCCACTCCTCGGTAAAGGTCTGCGCATCTCCGTAGAAATAATCAGAGCCGTCACCACCGTTGTAGAGCGAGGCTGAAATACGCATCTGTACGTCAGGCGCCGTAGCTTTTGCCCAGATGGAGACGATGTATTCTTCGCCGACCTCCAGGTCGAGGTTTTCGGAAGCGAGCTGGGTTTGCCAGGGTTGATCGGGGTTGTTGGCGGGGGTAACCATCAGCGCCTGGTTGCCACAGTGCACATTGGCGGCGTCACTGGTGAGTGCTATCGTACCATTATTGACGACCCAGTTCTCGCCGAGGGTGCCTTCGAAGCCGCCGTCAGCCAGTGCATTACCGGGTGCTGCGGGGCCGGCGGCCCCGGTTTCTACCAGGACAATATTGTCAATGACGAAAGGAATGTCGGTAAAGCCCATATCGAGCACAACGCTGTGTTCGGGCAAGTCATTGGTGACCTCGAACGTCCAGCTGATTTGGGTCCATTCTGTGGGAATTTCTTTGGTTTCCCCGTAGAAATAGTCGGCACCATTGCCGTCAAACCGGGAGGCAGAAATGCGCATTTGTGCCCCGGGGGCTTCACCCTTCACCCACATCATCATCGTGTACTCGGACCCGAAATTCAGGGGAGTAAGGGCCGTGGCGAACTGGGTCCGCCAGGGCTGGTCGGGGTTCGCGGCCCCCACCACACGTACTGCGCGGCCGAAGTAGGCATCTTCTCCGGAAACGGAAGTTAGTCCGGCACCGCCATTAAGTTTCTCCCAGCCAGCAAAATCATCGCCACTGCCGGCATCCAATCCGCCGTTAGCTGCATAGTTGGTACCAACGAAAAAGGTATCCGCATAGGTTTCCGTTATTTCGCTGGTCATCAGTTCGATAACGGCAGCCGTATTGAGCGGGGGACCGTCAGGAACGACGACGACCAGTTCTGCATTCGTTGCGCTTACCACGTTGGCCTCAATGCCTCCAAAAGTTACGGAGGTAAGCATGTCTAAATTCATTCCGGCAATGGTTACTTCCTCACCCGGTGCGGCAGCATTCGTGGAGAGGCCAAAAATGCTGGGAATAGGGCGAGTCATTACTTCCAGCTCCGCCGTCACCCGGTAATTATTGAGCATCGCCAGGGTGAGGACATTGGGTCCTGGAGCAGCATTGGTCGGAACGGTAAACGTGAGGGAAGTCTGGTTGCGGGATACAATTTCCGCCCCTTTGTCGCCCACGAACAAGTTCTGAACGGTATTTAAATTATCTCCCTGGAGCGTCACCTGATCGCCAAGAAAAGCGGCGCCAGGATCAACGCTGGTTATCGTAACGGTAGGGCCTACCTCCAGTTCTTCCTCACACGCCGTAATGAACAGTATGAAGAAGCTCAGGAAAGCGAGCACTGCAGCACTATAGTTGCTGTTTTTTATAACACGCATAGTATTTATTTTTTTATTTAATAGCCGGGGTTTTGGCTAACGCCCGCTAAGTCGATGAAAGATTGAGGAATGGGCCACACAAGGTGGTATTCCTGGATATTGGGGGCTGCATCCCGGTTATACATTCTTACTCTTTCCAGCAGCAGGTTATTCCGCTTCAGGAGGTACCAGCGGTGGCCTTCGTGGCCGAGTTCCCGAGCGTATTCCTCCATAAAAGTTTCCAGGTCCAGCGTAGTGAAACGGTGTTCCGTATCCCCGAAGGCACGATCTCGCAGCACGTTAACCAGTTCGGTAGCCCGATCGACGTTGCCGCTCTTCAGGTAGGCTTCCGCGCCCGCCAGAAAAGCCTGAGCGTACCGGTAGACGATGACGTTACGGAATCCTTCTGCGTCTGATTCCAGACGGCCGTAGGTTCCATCCTCCCAGGTTTTGGTAGTTGTCGGCTCCATGTACCGGGCCTCGCGCTCGGCGCCATCGGCCCAGGCCCGCACGTACTCTTGCGGTACTACGTCTCCGTTGCGGAGGTCCCAGCCATCTAAAACGTTTTCTTCTTCGTCAATCAGCCATTCTGTTTTGTGCCAGGCTTCCAGTCGGCCATCCTCTTCGTCGAACAGTGTCCAGTAGTAAGGAGAAGGGCTCAGCCGCCCCCAGGGGCGGGCGCCCTGCCCCAGGGTACGCGCTACGCCCGGAACCCGGTCGTACAGCGGAACGTACATCTGTACCGTTCTTTGCGGGCGGGCCTGGATGGCCGGATCGAAGACCCAGGAAAGGATAATTTCCTGGTTGTTTTCTTCTCCTTCCTTCCCTCCTTCCAGGCCAAAGATGAAATCGAGGGGCTGCAGCTGGTAAGAGTTGTCGGCAATGACTGCTTCGGCCGCAGCGGCGGCTTCCGTGTTGTTACCCAAATCGAGATGAGCCTCGGCCAGCAGCAAGTTTGCCAGGCCCTTGGAAGGCGCACCAACTCCCGCACTCTCATTACGGGTGGGCAGTAACGTAACGGCTTCCGTTAAATCGGCAAGGATGAGTGCGTAGATATCGCTGGCAGGAGACAGGGGCGCTTCGCGAACTGGTTCTGCGCCTTCCGGCAGCGGAACAGCAAGCGGGATATTGCCCCACCGGCGGACCAATTCGAGGTATACGTAAGCGCGCAGTACCAGTGCCTCCCCCTTGAACTTCAACAGGGCTGCTTCTTCGCTGGCGTTATTTACCGGGAAGTTTTCTGACGCCTGAATAACCAGATTACAGTTAGAGATGGCCCGGTAATAATTGTTCCACATATCATTAAGGGGGCCACTGGTTGCAACCAGGCCGTTATTGTAGGTATTCATACCCTGCATCCCTCCGGCATTGACATCCACCATGTGGGTGCCGTTTACGACCAGGTCCGTACCACACTGCTTGTATACGGAAAGCTCGTTGTTTTCGTGTACAGAACGCGTGATCTCGTAGACCTGGAAAAGTACAGCCTCTACCCCGCCGAGGGTATTCAGTACCTGGCTGGCGGGGATGACATCCAGCTCTTCACGTTCGAGAATATCATCACAGGCCGTGAAGGCTAAAAGAAAAAATCCGAGCAAAAAGGAAATGTGATAGTTTTTCATGTTTGGTTCTTTTTTTGATCAAAAATTAACCTTGGTTCCGAAGATCCAGGTCCTGGTGATCGGATAAGATCCGATGGAGGATTCCGGAGAAAATGCATCCGTAAAGTCAGTCCAGTATTTCAGGTTGTTCCCACGCACGTACAGGGAGATACCGGTGAAGGGCAGCTTCTCGAGCAGGCTGGCGGGTAGTTTATATCCTAGCGATACGTTACGCAACGCCACGAAAGAGGCATCCTGTACCTTCAGGGAATTGGCGAACAGGCCGCCGGAGAGGGGGGCACCGGCACCGATCCGCGGGTAGGTGGTACTGGGGTTTTCCGGGGTCCAGTAGTCGATAACGATCTGGTTGCCCCGCCCGGAATAGCCACCGATGTAGTTGTTTACCCGGGTGACGCCCTGGACGGCTTCAAACAAAATCGAAAGCTCCAGGCCTTTGTAGCTGAATACGTTGTTGATGCCACCGTACCAATCGGGGGTTGGGTTACCGAGGAAGGTCCGGTCATCGCTGGTGATGATTCCATCACCGTCGACGTCGCGGATGATCGGGTCGCCGGGGACGAAGTTGCCAAAACTAGCGGCAGCATCCTCCTGGCCTAATTGCCAGATACCCGTTACTTCATAATCGTATATTTCCCGAATGTCCTCACCGATAAACCAGCCGTTGGCCGGATTATTGATTGGGTTGCCTTCAGCGTCCACTTCCGTACTGCTGAGGCGGATGATTTTATTGACATCCTTAGCCCAGTTGGCGCTAACGTCCCAGGTAAAGTCGCCCACCTGCACGGCGGTTGCCCGGATGCCGATGTCGACTCCGCGGCTTTCGGTTTCCCCGACGTTGGAGGGGAATTGACTAAAGCCATTGTTTACCACCCCGATGATGCTCTCAAAGAGCAACAGGTCGGAGGTATTGGTCTGGTAGGCATCGATGGTGAAATTGATCCGGTTTTTGAAGAGGCCAAGGTCCAGGCCGGCATTGATCTGCGTACTTTCTTCCCATTTCAGGTTAGGGTTAGAGGCATTACCCGCTAAGCCGAAACCATTGAAGAGGATAGGCTCGCCAGTTTCCGGGTCCGTACCCGCAGCAACCTGAACGTTATTAGTTCCCGCCCGGTAGTAGTACGTGGGGAAGCGATCATTGCCCAATTTGCCGTAGCTAAGGCGCAGCTTGAGGAAGCTGATGTCACTGTCGGCTTTAATGAATTTTTCGCGGTGAATGTTCCAGGCCACGGAGGCGGAAGGGAACGTTCCCCAGCGATTATTCGGACCAAAACGGGAGGAACCGTCTCTGCGTGCCGTCAGTGTTATACTGTAGCGATCATCGAAAGTATAGCCCAGGCGGCCCACCAGGTAAACCCTGCCCCAATCGTCGCGGGACCAATCGTAACGAATGTTTTCGTCAACGGCATAGCCGATACCATTATACCCCAGCAGGTCCGTTGGCAACTGCTCGGCAATGTTATTGGATTGCTGGAAATCAAATTCCTGAAACCCGTAAACTGCGGTAGCATTAATCTTATTCTTTCCGTAACGACGATCAAAAGACAGAATATTATCCACCAGGTAAGTGATGCCTTTTGATTCCTGAATTTGAGCTTCGCTCGGATTTCCGTCATTATAATTTGACGAATAAAAGCGCCCGTAGAATTCCTCCCGATCTTCGGCGTAGGTATTCAGGGTATACTTTAATCCGTTAAACAATTTGATGTTCACGTAAGGGTTTACGTAGGAGCGGGTGACTTTGCGGTCAATAATTGACTCGTTGTACCGGTGCAGCGGATTGATCTGAAACTGATCATCCCGGATAAACTTCGTCAACACTCCATTCTCATCATAAACATCACCCAGGGGCGTGTTGGTACTGATCGGGAGAAATGGGGCAAATCCACCAATATTAAATTCAGTAATTGCATTGGCAGTTTCATCAGCAAAGCTTTTGGATAATTGAACCCGGGCTCCGATTTCCAGCCAGTCCGTAGCGTTGAAATCACCATTGAAACGGAGAGAATAGCGGTTATAATCGGAACTTCTGACAATCCCATCTTCCTGAAAAAGGTCACCGTTGAGGTAGTAGCGCAGTTTGTCGGATCCCCCTGATGCGGATATTCCCATACGGGTCTGCATCCCCGTCCGGAGTAAAACGTCCTGCCAGTCAACGTCATTTCCAGCGATATAATTTGCTACTTCGTTGGGGTCAACCAAACTGTTGATCCGTGGGTTGGGGTTTCCTCCCGCCCTTTCCGCATCCGCACGGTACTGAATGTATTCATCCCCGTTCATCATGTTGATGCTGTTGGCCACATCCACAAAACCCGTAGAGGCATTTATACTAATTCGGGATTGGCCTGACTTACCGCTTTTCGTGGTAATCAGCACGGCGCCGTTAGCTCCACTCGAACCATAAATAGAGGCTGCAGCAGCGTCTTTGAGGATGTTGATACTGGCAATATCATCGGGGTTGAGTTCGGCCAGGTTACCACCGACGATCGGCACACCGTCAATAACTATGATCGGCGTATTCGTCGCGTCAATATCCCCCGCAGCAGCACCTAAGGAGTTCGTTCCCCGTATTTTGAAAGTAATCCCGGATCCGGGTTGTCCACTTCCGCGGGTGACCCGTAAACCGGGCACCTGGGCCCTGAGGCCCTCCACCACGTTGGGCACCGGCACTTTTTCGAGTTGCTCGACGTCAACGGTAACGATAGAGCCGGTGACGTTTCCCCTTTCCATCGTACCGTAACCAACAACAACGATTTCATCCAGTACTGTACTGGCACTCAGGAATACTTCCAGCATCGTCTGGTTGCCTACAGCAACCTCCTGGGTAGCGTAGCCTACGTAGCTGATCTGAAGGGTATCCGCAGGAGCGGCGAGAATGGAAAAATTACCGTCGAGGTCCGTGACGGTACCGGTAAGGGTACCTTTGACGAGGATGGTAGCTCCGATCAGTGGTTCTTCCTCTGAACTCACGGTACCGGTTATCGTACGCTGGCCCGCCAGCAAAGTACACCACAACGTTAAAATAGTAACGGTGGCAATCTGAGCGAAGCCGCCACGAAATCTTCCTGGCAAAAAGAAAAGCAGTTTATTCATCTTTAGTGATCATTTTGTAGTGTAGCGACTAGATTTTCTGTGTTTTGCATTTACGTAATCGATTGTGTAGCGAAAAAGAGAAATAGTCATCCTCCTAATGCTCTATGGATGGCAATCCACCACCTTTACTCTAAGGCAGAGAAGTCAAGTCAGGCAATATGTTTTTCCTAAGCAGCAGGCAGACATAAGCATCTCTTTTACAAGCAATTACAATTCAACATGTTTTCGCTGTAAAAAGCTTTTGCCAATCAGCACTACTGGATAGGCTGAGCTACATTAGTAGCGGTAGCACTACTAACTTCCGAGCAGGCTCGTTTCCCCACGCTACTAACTAGCGATGACGGAAGACAATTGAAAGAAGAATTAGCACAACCGGGGCTCTAAAACTTTTGCATAAGTTGACTTTCGTAGATTAGAGACGTAAGATAGGATTAATTTTCGCCAACGAAATCGATTGCGTAAGATGTTGCGTAACTTTTGGTGAAAATTCCTTTTCTCGGCCAAAGTCCTTATGCTTGAGGCGTTTTTTTTTAAAGGCC
>JAUIIF010000575.1 GCA_030431945.1 Bacteroidia bacterium
CGCTAATCCGATTGGCACTTTCGAAGAAGACGGTACGGTGATGGTAACCATCACGGATCCTGCTACCGGCTGTAGTGAGACCCAGACCATCTCCGTTGACGTTGCTCCCGAAATCAGCTTGCAGGTTATGCCTCCGGATTCAACGCTCTGTGCCCCCGGCAACGTCACCTTCACCGGTAGCTCCGTAAACGAAAATGCCGAGATTGTCTGGTACGGTGATGCGGCCCTGACGGACCAGCTGGGTACTGGCAACAGCTATACGGTTGAAGCTACCGAAACCGGCCAGACCTACACGGTCTACAGCGAAGCCACCGACCCCACTACGGGGTGTTCCCAGGTGGTACCGGTAACGGTTGTCGTTTCTGAGCTTACCGCCGGCCTCCCCCTGGATGCCGTAGCGACTTGTGCCAACGAGACCCCCAGTATTTTCAGTGCGGCGGGCCCTTCGGGCAACCTGACGTACACCTACGCTCCGGCAGATGCAATTGACGATTCCGATCCCCTCAACCCCATTTTTGTCGGTTCCGCCACTACCGTAATTACGGTAACGGCCACCGATCCGGCCACGGGATGTAGTGTAGATCGTGAGATCACCGTAACGGTAGAAGACTTCAGTGGATTGGTTGGCACAGCCAACCCGCCGGAAATCTTCCTCGGCGAAGATTCAGAACTTTCCGTATCGGGATGTGAAGACTGTACTTACGAATGGTTCCCGCCAAACGGCACGGTAACGCCTGCCAATGGACAAACCGTTACGGCGGTACCAGACGAAGCAGGTGTCCTTACGTACGAAGTCGAAGTAACGCGAAACGGGTGTACCGAAATCGTCCTGATCGAGCTCCGTGTAGAAGACCCCCTGTGTGATCTGGAACACGTGTACGTGCCCAACGCCTTCACCCCGAACGGTGATAACAAAAATGATGTGATGCGGGTACGCTCCGCATTTGCCGACCAGATTACGGAGTTCCGCTTCATCATCTTCAACCGGTGGGGACAGGAAGTCTACAGCAGCAACAACATCGGTGACCATTGGGATGGTACCGTCCAAGGCGACGACCTGGAGCCGGACGTATACGGGTACTGGCTGCGGGTGATTTGTCCTGCCGGTCAGGAACTCATCCAGCAGGGTAACATTTCTATTCTGCGCTAGCACGTCGAACGGATACGGTTCTGCTGACGCTTACAGACTGTAATCAGCCTCCCGGCCAGGTGCCCGGAGGCTGATTGCTTTTAAGGCTGCTTCTTTTTTTCCTTACTACTACTTTGGGGGCGGCGGCGCGCAGGTGCCGGGAAAGTTGACGGGCAAGCCATTGCCACGCCTGGCGTCATTCCGCCAGGGAGAAAAGGGAATGCTCCCCTACCCTGCCACTTAGTCCCTGCTGTGCACCCGCGTTCGCGCCGGAATTTGCTGCAGTGCCTCTTTTTCCAGCCGGCCCGCGGAACCTAAAACATGCGCTTACTCCGGAAGTAGTAGATCACCGCAAAACTTAGGACAATCGAGAGCATGATGATGCCGATGAAGGCCAGGGGGCTGCCTTGCTCCCAGGGAACGGTGACGTTCATCCCGAAGAAGCTGGCAATGACCATCGGCACCGTGAGGACAATGGTGATGAGCGTAAGCCGCTGAATGGTAATGTTCAGGTTATTGGAGATAATGGAGCCGTAAGCATCCATGGTGCCGTTCAGGATATTGGTGTAGATATTGGCCATTTCCAGGGCCTGCCCGTTGTCGATGATGATATCCTCAAAGAGATCGGCCTGGTCTTCATCGTGCCGGATCCCCAGGAAATCAGTTCGCTTCATTTTCATCTTCAGCAGTTCGTTGCCGTTGAGGGCATTGATGAAGTAAACCAGCGACTTTTCAATACTAAGCAGTTGTTTCAGCTCCTTGTTCTGGCTGCTTTCGTAAAGTTCCTGCTCAATCAGGTTACGTTTTACGTTGAGGCGTTTCAGGCAGGTGAGAAACCGATAAACGGTGTGCTCAAAAATCCGGAGGACAAATTCCGACCGGCGGGCAGGGTTGGTGTTGCGAATTTTGTTCTCAACGAAGAGGCGCAATACCGGGTGGTTCATTGAGGAGGTGATGGTAATGAGGTGCTCCGGAGTCAGGATAATACCAATTGGTACGGTGATGTAGATGCCCTCATTATCCCCTTCCGCCTGCGAGAGCACCGGGGTATTGATTACAATTAAGCGGGCATCGTCTTCCCGTTCGTACCGGGAGCGTTCGTCCGTATCGAGGGGGTCGAGCAGAAAATCCGGCGGAAGATCGTAAGCATTCGCGAATTCCGCTATTTCCTCCGCCGCGAAAGGTGGCGTCAGAGAAATCCAGCAGCCATCGGAAAGCTGTTCCATCTCTTCCAGGCGGCCGTTGCGGGAGGCGTAGTAGCTGATCATGGAGGGATGGTTTGGTGAGGAACGAAGGTAATAATTAGTAGCTTAGTATGGTAGGTGCAGGTAGATAGTGTATAAGGCAATCCTTTAGGTAGTGTACTAGGTAACCGGTACCAGACTCCTTACCTTATGGCCATGGAACAAACAAAAATAAAAGTTGTCTGGTTGGAGCTGCCAGTAGCCGATTTTCACCGGGCGATCGCCTTTTACGAATCCATTTTCCAAACAAAACTGGACATCCACGAACTGGGTGACCTGCGGATGGCGACGTTTGCGCACGCCGGCATTGGTATTGCCCTCAACTATCACCCGCAGTTTTATTTTCCCGGCACTCAGGGCGCCATCGTATACTTTGCCCCGGCCGGTGAGCCGGCCGCGATGCTCGCCCGCGTGCAGGAAAGCGGTGGCGAGATCATCATCCCCTGGCGGCTTATCAGCCCTGAACAGGGAAGCATGGCCCTTTTCAAAGATTCCGAAGGCAACCGGGTGGGGATCCGGGGCTGAGCCTGGGCGGAGGTACCTACCGCAGCAACGCTGCTATTACGAAACACCCGGCCCGTGCAAGGCGCTACAATACCCCTTTGAACTGCTGCAGGAACCGCACGTCGTTTTCGAACATCAGGCGGATATCGGTAATGTTGTACAGCAACATCGCCTGGCGCTCAATGCCCATACCGAAAGCGTACCCCGTGTATTTTTCCGGGTCAATGCCACAGTTGGTAAGGACAGCAGGATCGACCATACCGCAGCCAAGGATTTCCAGCCAGCCCGTGCCTTTGGTAATCCGGTAATCGTGCTCGGACTCCAGCCCCCACCAAATGTCCATTTCCGCACTCGGCTCCGTAAACGGGAAGTAGCTGGGGCGCAACCGTATTTTTGTCTTATCACCGTACATCTCCCGGGCGAAGTGCAGCAACGTGGCCTTCATGTCCGCGAAGCTGACCTTCTCGGCAATGTATAGCCCCTCCACCTGGTGGAACTGTGCGTGACTACGGGCACTGATCGTTTCGTTGCGGTA
>JAUIIF010000576.1 GCA_030431945.1 Bacteroidia bacterium
GATGGTTTTCATGCCCGCCCGGCGGGCAGCCAACAGCTTCTCCTTAATGCCCCCAACCGGCAGTACCCGGCCACGCAGGGTGATCTCACCGGACATTGCGAGGAAGGGTTGGATCGGCCGGCCGGTGTAAGCACTTGCCATGGCGGAGAGCATGGTGATGCCGGCGCTGGGGCCGTCCTTCGGGGTAGCTCCTTCCGGTACGTGAATGTGCAGGTCCTGCTCCTTGATTCTTTGCGGGTCAATACCGAAGTCCTCGGCGTGCGCTTTGAGGTAAGAGCGGGCGGTAATGGCGCTTTCTTTCATGACCTGACCAAGGTTGCCGGTTTGTTCGAGGCTGCCGTTGCCCGGGCTGAGGCTTGCTTCAACGTAGAGGATCTCTCCGCCTACCTGGGTCCAGGCGAGGCCTACAGCAATACCGGGCATTTTACCGACGCGATAGGGCTCTCTTTCGAACCGAACGGGCCCGAGGATTTCTTCCAGGAGGTCCGTCGTGACGTTAACGACGCTGGCGCCCTCCATCGCAATCTGTTTGGCGGCGTACCGCATCAGGGCACCTACCTGGCGGTTCAGGCCCCGGACGCCGCTCTCCCGGGTGTAGCCGCTGATTACTGCTTTAAGGGTGGTAATGGGAATTTTCACCTGTTTGGCCTTCAGGCCGTGTTCTTCCCGTTGGCGTGGTACCAGGTGGCGCTTGGCAATTTCAAGCTTTTCTTCTGCGGAGTATCCACTCAGGTTGATAATTTCCATCCGGTCACGCAGGGCAGGCTGAATAGCGCCAAAGTTGTTGGCCGTAGCGATGAACATAACCTTACTGAGGTCAATGTCCAGGTCCAGGTAATTATCGTGGAAAGTGGAGTTTTGTTCCGGGTCCAAAACTTCCAGCAGGGCGCTGGAGGGGTCACCCCGGTGGCTCTGACCAACTTTATCAATTTCGTCCAGGATGAAGACCGGATTAGCGGATTGCACTTTTTTAAGGGATTGAACTATCCGGCCGGGCATCGCGCCGATGTAAGTTTTGCGGTGGCCCCGGATTTCACTTTCATCGTGCAGGCCGCCGAGGCTCATCCGTACGTACTTGCGCCCCAGGGCTTCCGCCACACTTTTACCCAGGCTGGTTTTGCCCACCCCGGGGGGGCCAAGCAGGAGCAGGATCGGGGCTTTCATATTGCCCTTCAGTTTTAAAACGGCCAGGTGGCTCAGAATCCGGTCCTTGACTTTTTCAAGGCCATAGTGGTCTTCATCGAGTACTTTGGCAACCGCCTGCAAATCAAAATTGTCTTCGGTGTATTCCTGCCAGGGCAGGTCGAGCAACATCTCCAGGTAGGAAAGCTGGACACTGTATTCTGCGACTTGCGGGTTCATCCGCTTCAACCGGGTAATTTCCCGGGTAAATGTTTTTTCCACCTCTTCAGGCCAGGCTTTTTCGGAAGCTCTGGTTTCCAGCTGTTCGATGGCTTCCTTGTTGGGGTTATCCCCCAGTTCTTCCTGAATGGCCTTCATTTGCTGGTTGAGGAAGTACTGTCGTTGCTGCTCCTCAATGTCGCCGCGGGTTTTGTTTTCGATCTGGTCACGCAGTTCCAGGATGTGTAATTCTTTCTGGAGTTCCGTCAGTACCCGCTCGGACTTTGTTCCCAGATCAGCTGTTTCCAGGATTTCCTGCTTTACGCTCATATCTCCGCTGAGGTTGCTGGAGATAAAGTTCAGTAAGTGGCTGGGCACCTCAATATTGTCGAGCATGACCTGGGCTTCCGTCGGGATATTTGGGCTGAGGTCAACGACGCGGCGCGCGTTGTCCTTTACACTGTCCATTGTCGCCTGGAAGGCCAGAGGATCAGTGGCTGCCTGGTAACCCAATAGTTCCACTTCGCCGGAAAGGAAGGGCTGGGTTTGGACCATCCTGGTACGGCGGATACGCTGCCGGCCCCGTAGTACGGCCGTCAGGCTTCCGTCGGGCATTCGCAGCATTTTAAGAATCCGGGCGAGGGTACCTACTTCATAAAGATCCTCACCGGAAGGATCTTCTACGTGTAGGTCCTTCTGGCTGAAAACGGCCACCCACTTGTCGGTATCCGAAGCTTGATTGATCGCTTTGATGGAACGGTCCCGGCCAATGTTGATGGGAATAACAATGGTAGGGAAAAGGACGGAGTTTTTCAGGGCAAGGATCGGCAGGACCTCCGGCAATTCGGTGGCGTTCATTTCTTCATCACCGGCTTCGGTGCCGATGAAAGGAAAGAGCTCCTGCTCGTCGTCAAATCCTCGGTTATCCATGTGGAAGGTAATCTTTGGTCGGCTCACACTAATAGTTTCGGGGGGCAGCCCCCGCAGGGACATAAAAATAATTAACACCAAAGGGTGGGGTAGGGTTGCTCGCAAACATCGTGCCAGGAACAGAACGGGAGCCGGAGCGGAAGAGGTGGCGCATATTTGACAAAATATTGTCAGGTTAGAAAGAATGGGGCGAAGAACGGTGACGACGAATTTTGCCCGGCGCGGCAACCCTTCCCCGCACCTGCGTCAGCGCCGGAAAACGTCCGTACTACTATGACTTAGGTACAAATCCCGCAACCTAAATCAAGCTCGCTAGTTACCTTTGCGCAAACAACTATTTTTCCGCCCAACCAACTTCTTAGGATGCCTGCGCTTACCCCCCGTTTCGATCAATTTCAGGATCGCCACCTTGGCCCCAGTGCTGAAGATACGACTGCTATGCTTGCAACCGTCGGTGCTGCCTCGCTCGATGAGCTGATGGGGCAAACCGTCCCGGCAAATATTCGTGATTACGAAGCGCTGAACGTAGCGCCCGCCATCAGTGAATATTATTACCTGCAGCACCTGAAAAAAATTGCCAGTCGTAACACCGTGATGCGGTCTTTTATTGGCATGGGCTACTATAATACCGTGACGCCAAGCGTCATCCTGCGCAACGTCTTTTCCAATCCCGGCTGGTATACCCAGTATACGCCTTACCAGGCAGAGATTGCCCAGGGCCGCCTGGAGAGCCTGCTCAATTACCAGACGATGGTTGCTGACCTGACGGGGTTGCCCATCGCCAACGCCAGCTTGCTGGATGAGGGGACCGCAGCAGCAGAGGCCATGACGATGTTTCACGCCCAGCGCAATAAGCGGGTGAAGGGAGACGGCGCTAATGTTTTCCTTGTTTCGGAACAGGTGCTGCCCCAGACGATCGAAGTACTGAAGACCAGGGCCGAGCCGCTCGGCATTAAGGTAGAGGTGAAACCGGTCGCGGATTTTGCTTTTCCGGAAGAGGAAGTTTTCGGAATGTTGTTGCAGTACCCGGGGGCTGACGGCCTGATCGGTGATTACCGCGAGCTGGTCGCCCGGGCCAACGCCGCGGAGGTCTACACCATTGTGGCTGCCGACTTGCTGGCGCTGACGCTCCTGACGCCT
>JAUIIF010000577.1 GCA_030431945.1 Bacteroidia bacterium
CGGGGTGGCATACTGCCCAGTCATATTGGTGTGGTAAAAGAATAATCCGCCGCTGAGGGTTAGGACCAGCACGGCGCCGAACGCACTGCGGGCGAGTGCCGGGGTCACCTGCCGGCGGAATCCCCTGATCCGTTGCCAGAATAGTACGGTCTGCCCCCCCTTCAGCAAGAAACTGCCCACCAGTAGCAAGACGGCGCAGGCTGACCAATACAAAGTCAGGCTACCGTACGCCTCCGGGTAATTTTGGAAGCCGTTCATTTCTGAATAGGTGCCCAGCCCCCCGCTCCCGAAACGAAGCAGGGGATGGTGAAAGCCAACAGGGTAGGGAAGGAGGCTGATGGCGGCAAAGACCAGGGTCGCCAGGAACCCGATGGCCTTGCGGCCGGTGAGGGCGTGCAGGAAAAAAGATGCTGCGGTAAACAGGGCCAGCAATTTGAAGGTGCCTCCGAAAAAGCTTGCCAGGTACAGCCCGGGTTGCAGGTCGCGGTAGCCAGCCAGCAACTGATAAGTCATTCCGGAGGCGATCATGACCAGCAGTAGCAGGCTGTACAAAAGCAGTAAGCCGAAGTACTTTCCGAGCAACAGCAACCCCGGCCAGGTAGGGTAAGCATCCAGGATGGCCGTTGCGCGGAGGTCCTGCTCCCGCCAGAACACAGTGCCGCTGAAGAAAACCATGATGATGAGAAAGAAGGCAATGGCCAGTTCTTCCAGTTCTTCGACGACCAGGTAAGTGGTGGGCAAGCTGTTGACCCCGTGTACGGCACCCAATGAAATACCGTTAATGAAAATAATGGCACCGGCACAAAGCACGATCGCCCAGAACGACACTTCTCCTAAAACGGACCGGCAATAAAACCAGGTCGTTGCAAGTAGTTGCAGGCTCCGGGTGCTGCGCTTTGGAGTTGGCGGTTCCGGAAGGTGCGTCGCGGGACGAATCATATGCTCACCTGTTTGTCGGGACTCCTGGTCGTCTTGCGCCATTGCTGGTCTGCCGGCACTGCTGCTGAAGCGGAAGCGCTGATACCCGGCGGCGAGAACGATCAGCCCCAGGCTGACCCAGCAAATCCGGTTAGCCAGCAGAATGCCGGTAAGGGGGAGGGCAAAGTGATTGCGTTCTTCCGGCGACTGAAACTTGATCAGGTTATTGATGGTTTCGAAGGAAAAAGGGTCCAGCAGGCTGCCCCAAAAAGGATCGATCGCCTCCCGCGAAGTTATCATGGCCACCAGGTAGACCACAAAAAACAGGATGCCCTGGGTATAGACCACCAGTAATTTTTTGGTGAGGGCTCCGGTGATGAAGAAAACAGACGATCCTGCGAATAGAGTGGGCAGTACGAGGTAAATATAGGGCTGGAGGTAAACGCCCGCGTCGAAGGTTAATAAGGAGGATGCCTCTCGCCAGGGCATGCTTTCGCCGAGAAGCATACCCAGCGGCAGACCGCTGAAAATGAGCAGGACCACCAGGAAGCCGCCCACGAAGCGTCCGAGCAGGTAATCTCTTTTAAGCAACGGCTTGGTGAAAAGCAGGGCGGTCATGCCGTGGCGGTAATCCCGTAATACGGCGTCTCCCATTACCAGGGACACAATCAGGAGGAAGAAGGCCGAAAAAAGCCCCATGGTAGTAGCCACTACGTAGGGGGCATTGGTTTTTACCAGGCCCAGCCGCCCCTCGAAGATGAAATCCACGGCTCCCAGCGAGCTGAAGAGCAGCAGGAAGAAGTAGAGGTAGGTGATAGGTTGGCGGAGGCGATTGGCGAATTCAAAACGGGCAATATGGTAGAGCATGGAAAAGTTTTTGAGCGGAGGTTACAGGTCAGTGGTGCAGGAAGTGGCAGCAGGATTTTGTTGAGCGGGCCCGCCGGCTGTAATCCGAGGAGCGAGCCGGTTTGTCCGCCGGGGGGGATTAGCAATCATCCCCGGGCCGACGAAATTCATCCTTCTGCGATCCTGCTGACAGGCCCCTCAGGCAGCTCCGAAAAGTTTGGTGAAATACACGTCATTCAGGTCGGCAGCGACGGGCTCGAACCCATCTTTGGGGTCGTCATCCCGGTAAATGTGGATGAGGGGCCGCCCTTGCAGGCGGCGTTCGGCAATCACGGCGTATTCGCGCTGGTAAGCTTCCAGGTTTTCGCGGTCGATGAACTTGCGGAAAATTTTTCCGCGCAGGGCCTCAATCGCTGCCAGGGGCGTCCCTTCCAGCACTACCCGCCCTTCATGCAGAATGGCCATTTTAGGGCAGAGCTCTTTCACGTCTTCCACGATGTGGGTGGAAAGCAGGACGATTCGCTGCTCCCCCAGGCTGCTCAGTAAATTGTAAAAGCGGTTACGTTCCGTGGGGTCGAGCCCCGCCGTGGGTTCGTCCACAATGAGGAGGCTTGGCTGGCCCAGCAAGGCCTGGGCTATGCCAAAGCGTTGTTTCATTCCGCCGGAGTAGGTAGCCAACCGCTTTTTGCGGTGTTCGTACAAATTGGTCTGGTGCAACAGTTGGGCTACCGTCTCCCGACGCCAGGACCGGTCGGTCAGGCCTTTCAGAATCGCCAGATGATCCAGCAGCCGCTCCGCCGTAAGCCCGGGGTAGAGCCCGAACTCCTGGGGCAAATACCCGAGTTGCTCGCGTACCTGTTGGGGGGATTGGCTCACGTCCAGTGGCCCCAGCATTATCCGTCCGCTATCCGCTGTTTGCAGGGTGGCAATGGTCCGGAGCAGCGAGGATTTGCCGGCGCCGTTAGGACCGAGCAAGCCATACATGCCGGTGGGAATGGTGAGGGAGACGTTGTCCAGGGCGCGGACGCCGTTGGCGTACGTTTTGGATAAATTGGTAATGGTCAGTTCGTTCATGGAGCAAACGTAGCGATGCCGATTTCCCGAAAAAAAGAAGAGTGATGAACCCCCGGGGGAAGAGGCCGAACGACTGCCAACGCCCCGTTGGCCGTTCCTCCCGGTTACGGACCCGTTGGCCCCGCCCGGAACGTCGTTTATCCAATTTGTTGTTGGGGCGGGAAGGACCCCCTACTTTTGGGCATGAAGCAGCACAATAAACCTGCCCTACGCGGTATTTCAGGGGCCTTACTCGTTAGCTTCTGGGTGGGTTTCGGAACCATTCTATCCGACCTGAATGGCGAACTCGCCGGCGCAATCTTCTTGATGCTTGCCGTACCGACGCTTGGCTACTTCGTCATTACCTGGTGGCTGGTGCGCCGCGGAAAGATGATGTTGACGCCTGCACGGATCAAAACAGAAAGCCTGGCCTTCGCCTCCCTGATCGCAGCGGCCTCACTGGGCGCTACCTTCGATACTTTCCCCGAAGAACCTTTCCTGGTCTTTCTTTTTGCGGAGTGCTTTGCCCTGCTGGTGTACGTAGCCTACCTGCTCAACAAAGACCAGCTGACCTTGTGGGGGCCGGTTG
>JAUIIF010000578.1 GCA_030431945.1 Bacteroidia bacterium
CCCGTAAGATTACGGGCCCAACGGCTACTAATGAAGTATGAACGCTTCACCATCCTTCACTGCGCTTTTGCAAAACCACCAGGGCATCTTACATAAGGTAAGTCGTCTTTATGCTGAAGACCCGGCAGACCGCGATGACCTGCGGCAGGAAATCGCTTATCAATTATGGAAAGCCTTCCCGAATTTCCGCGGCGGTAGTAAGGAAAGCACCTGGGTATACCGGGTAGCCCTGAACACTGCCCTGAGCCGGCTGCGCAAGCGCCGGCCCCTGATTCACTACCTGCCTTTTTTACCGGAGCGGGGGGAGCCACCACCGCAAGAAGAGGAGTACACACCAATGGAGCAACTTTTCCGGGCCATCCGGAAGCTACCTAAAACGGACCGGGCCCTCATTGCACTGTACCTGGAAGACCTTTCTCACGAAGAAATCGGTGGCATACTCGGCATCACTGAAAACAACGTGGGCGTTCGGCTCCACCGTATAAAATCCAAGCTCAAAACTATCCTAAACCAGTAATACCATGAACTTTGACCAACAAAAGAAACAATGGCAATCAGATAATTTTGTTCCTACCAGCAACTGGGAACAAAAGAATATTCAACGCTACTGGTCGCATCCCAATCTACGGGCACTGCGGCGTCAGTTAATTTTTGAAACCATCTGCTGGTCGCTTTTCCTTGCACTGTATTACAGTGCTTTTGACGGGCACCTGAGGTCAAACGGATGGAACCTGGCCCTGGCGGCCGGGTTACTGGCCCTGATCGGTCATGGCCTGCTCGGCTACCGCCTCGCCGGGCAGCCCATCGGTGACGCTCCCCTGCGGCTTGCACTACAGGCACAGCTTGATCGGCTAAAAAGCTTCCGGTGGCTCTCCATTTTCCTCCGGACCACCGGCCTCGTGCTGTTTTTTGGCTTTATCCTTGCTAATGCCACCTGGCTGTGGGAAGCTCCCCGCCTCTGGCTGGGGGGGACCTTGCTGATCTGGACCATTGCCTCCGTCGCCATCAATTACGGGCTTTGGTACCGTCTGCTGGGGAGGTTGCGGGAAACGCTGGAAGAACTGGACTAAGCCTCCAGTTCTTCTAAGGTACTACCTCCGGGAAAGCCTTATCTTTCCCCCTATGAAATACCTGTTCTCCTTACTCCTATTCTTCCCCGTATTACTACTTGCCCAGGACGGCCAGCGCGCCGTCCCCGTTTTCGAAAACGGGGAAGCACAGATCGTACCGGCTTTTGCCGATGAGAAAACCTGGATTCGCCATGATCTCTGGGTGGAAACCACCTTCGATACGGATGGTGACGGAAAAATGGACCGGGTGCACGTTGACGTGACCCGGCCGGAACAAACGCAGACGGAAGGCCTGAAGCTGCCGGTCGTCTACGCCTCCAGCCCGTACTACGCGGGCGTTGCCCGCGGGGGGCGGGAGCTGTTCTGGGATGTTCGCCACGAGCTGGGGCAGCGCGGTCCGGAGCACATTCACCCGGAAGTAAAACGGACGGGCAAGCGCCCCGTTATTTCCAATAGTGAGGTAAAGAAGTGGGTACCGCGCGGCTACATTGTGGTGCACTCCTCGTCTCCGGGAACGGGCCTTTCCCAGGGTGCCCCGACCGTTGGCGGGGAAAACGAATCGTTGGCTCCGAAAGCCGTGATCGACTGGCTCAACGGCCGGGCCAAGGGCTACACTGAGCCCTACGGCGGTGAGGAAGTAACGGCCACCTGGACGACCGGAAAAGTCGGCATGACGGGCACCTCCTACAACGGCACCCTGCCCGTGGCCGCCGCCACGACGGGCGTGGAAGGACTGGAAGCCATCATCCCCATCGCCCCCAATACCAGCTATTACCACTACTACCGCTCCAACGGCCTGGTTCGCTCTCCCGGCGGCTACCTGGGGGAAGACATCGACGTGCTCTACGACTTTATCCACAGCGGAGACGAAGCGAAACGCCCGTACAACAACCGAACCGTCCGGGATACAGAAATGAAAGAAGGCATGGATCGGATCACCGGGGACTACAACGACTTCTGGGCCGGCCGGGACTACCTGAATCACATGGACGGCATGAAAGCCGCCCTGCTGATGAGCCACGGATTCAATGACTGGAACGTGATGCCGGAGCACAGTTACCGCATCGCGGCCAGAGCCAAGGAAATGGGCCTGCCGGTACAGATCTACTACCACCAGAATGGTCATGGCGGCCCGCCGCCCCTGAAAATGATGAACCGCTGGTTCACCCGGTACCTGCACGGCGTGGAGAACGGCGTGGAGAACGATCCTAAAGCCTGGATCGTCCGCGAGAACGACGAACAGGACAATCCGACCGCCTACCCGGACTATCCCCACCCGGACGCCAGCCAGGTCACCCTCTACCCCGGCCCCGGCGCCCCGGCAGCCGGTAGCCTGACCGCCCGGCCCGCCAGGGGAAAAGAGACCCTGGTAGACAACTTTTCCTTCTCCTACCAGGCCCTGGCCGCTGCGGAAATCACCGACCACCGGCTCCTGTACGTCACCCCGACCCTGCAAACGGACCTGCACCTCTCCGGCACCCCGCAGGTCCCTGCAAACGGACCTGCACCTCTCCGGCACCCCGCAGGTGACCGTTACCCTGGCCAGCAGCAAGCCGGCAGCTAACCTTTCCGTGTACCTCGTTTCCCTGCCCTACGAAGCGGGCCGCCGGACAAAAATCACCGATAACCTGATCACCCGCGGCTGGGCAGACCCGCAAAACCACGCTTCCCTGCGGGAAAGCGCACCGCTGGTCCCCGGTAAAAATTACACCATCACTTTTGACCTGATGCCGGACGACCAGATCATCCGGGCCGGCCAGCAGATCGGGCTGATGATCTTTTCTTCCGATAAGGAATTTACCCTCCACCCCGATCCGGGGACGGAGCTGACGGTAGACCTGGGCAACACCAGCATTTCGCTGCCGGTCGTAGGCGGTGCCGCAGCGTTTAACCGGGCGTTAAGTGGCGAATAACCGGACCAGGCGCTTTCTTCCTTACCCTGCACCTGCGACCGCGCCCCCTGCTCCGACAAATAAAAGTAAGGGCGCGGCCGCAGGTGCAAGTCCTGCTTTAAAAAGCAGCCGGTAAGGCTTACTCAGAATTGCTCGTAATGTCCGTTTATCGGTCCGGGAGGCGGCATGGTATCATCCGTCAAAATCAGGTACATCTGTACTTGTACCAGACCGGAGAGCAAAACGGCCGAAAACAGTATACCGCCCGGCGTAGGCCACCATGCGCTAGTGACCAGAATGGCCAATAGCACCAAAAAAAGCAACACGCTGGTTCTGACTAAACGCGGCATAGTAAAAGATTTTTCGCAGGCCTAACGGACGACACGCCGTTCAGTTGCGCGAACCTTATGCCAACCGCGCAAAACGCCCGCGG
>JAUIIF010000579.1 GCA_030431945.1 Bacteroidia bacterium
TCTCTCCATTTCTTCCGGGATCGACACCGCCCAGGTGAGTGCGCACTTTAGAAATTCCATTTTCTACGAAAATGGAGGCTTCGGCATGATTGACCGAGGTAATTTGGTGGATGAAATAACTTTCTCGCACTGCCTGATATCCACTTGCCCCTCCGACGTATCATGTGATGGAACAAACCTTATCAACGTTGATCCGAATTTTATCAGCGATCAGGATTTCCAGTTGAGTGGTTCATCACCTTGCATTGATGCCGGGCAAACAGATTATCACCCGGTTAGCATCACTCATGATCTTGCGGGCAATCATCGGGTCACGGGGGGGGCCATAGACATGGGTGCCTATGAGGCTGATAAGGCGTCACCAACGGGAAATACGAGCCGTTTCGGTGTTTACATTTATCCCAATCCGGCAAGTGATTATTTAATTCTTAAAAACGTAGTTAACCCCTTAAAGCAGGCAAGTCTTTTTGATGCTAATGGTAGGCTCGTTCAGCAATGGAAGTTAGTACCAACTGAAACCAATGTGCTAAAAATAAATGAAATGATCGCGGGGGTATACTACCTCAAGCTCTCTGGGTCCAGCCGAGAGGTAAGTGAGAAAATCATAGTTCAATAAATTGAACTAGATAGCAGGCAGATAAACAGTCGGTCAGACAGTATTCTATCCCTTGGCAACGACGAGAATACAACTATCAGCTTTAATGCTACGAATCCTTTTTATTCTTTACCCTTACCAGAATGCCTTAGATAAATCAGCCTCAGCTACAGCTTCGGCAACCAGAAAGTCAAGAGCCGCCGCCGCAGCACCGGGCTGGGCGACGAAGCTAAGCGTGCGGGCGGGGGGCGGTAGGTGCGTCCGGTGCCCTAAGCGCCTCGTCTTACCGTAGGTACAGGATAGGCAACCAGGGATTTTGCGGACAGCCCCCTAAATCACAATACCAAACCGCTTGCAGCGAGACAATAGATGTGCGCAGCGCTACTTCCCCAACTACATTCCAGACACACAGATTACAACAAAAATGCCTGTCCGATCAGAAGTTGAGGGTTGATTTTGCGGCGTGGACTTTACCACTGCCAACGACAGAAAAGGGCACCACCATTTCAGTTGTGCCCCTCAACCGGAGTGGTGCAGGGTGATGCCTGACCGATTGGAGGGATGTCCTTAAGCAAGGACATCCTTCCTAGCGGTCAGTTGCTATCCTTTCAACCGTTCCCCCATAAACGGCTGCTTGTACTGCCGTTCCCCCGTTGCTTGGTAGAACGCATTCGCCACTGCGCCGAACACCGGTGGAAACGGCGGCTCTCCCAATCCCGTCGGGTCGATTTCACTTGGCACAAAGTGCACGTCGATCTTCCTGGGTGCTTCGCTCATGCGAATCATCCGGTAGGTATCGAAGTTCGTTTTATCCGGTTTACCGTCGGTGAAGGTCATCTCTCCGAATAAGGCATTGCCGACGCCGTCAACGATGCCTCCTTCGGCCATGTTCATCGCGGCATCCGGGTTCACGACCACGCCGCAGTCGATGGCGCAGGTAACCTTTTGTACTACCGGCTTACCGTTCTCTACCGTTAGGTCCAGCACGTGAGCGGCGTAGGAATTATGGCAAAAGTAGGCGGAAACACCCCGGTGTAGGTTCTCATCATTACTTCCCCAACCAGCCTTGTCCCGCACCAGTTTCAGCACCCCGGCGTAGCGCTCCGGATCGTATTCGTTGCGCTCACCAACGGGATTATCCTTGGCTTTTTGCAGCAACTCCAGGCGGAATTCAATTGGGTCTTTGCCGAGTTCTTCGGCCAGTTCGTCCAGGAAGGCCTGCTCGGCCCCGGCCATAAAGTTGGAACGTGGGGCCCGGAACGCCCCGATGGTAATGTTGGAGTCGATGGACCATTCCTCGGCCAGGTAATTGTCCACCGATCCGGCCGGGAAGCGGTTGGCAAACAGCGGGCTTTCCGGTATCCCGCCGGCCTTGACGTGCAGGGCCGTCAGTTGGCCATCCGCATCGATGGCAGCACGGTAGGTAGCGTGGTAAGTCGGCCGGTAAATGCCGTTGGTCATATCGTCCTCGCGGCTGTAAATCAGCTTGACGGGTGCAGCAACCTGCTGGCTGATCAGTGCGGCCTCCAGCATGTAGTGGGAGTAAGCCCGGCGGCCGAAGCCACCCCCCATCCGCGTCATCTCGATGTCGATGTTCTCCACCGGCAAGTCCATCCGGGCGGCAATGGTTGGCTCGATCATGCCGGGAGCTTGCAGCGGGCCGGCAATCCAGACCTTATCCCCTTCCACGTGGGCAAAAGCGTTCATCGGCTCCATACAGTTGTGGGCCAGAAAAGGAGCGGTGTAGCTGCGCTCCAGCACCTTATCCGCTGTTGCGAAAGCGCGCTCCGGGTTACCGTCCTTACGTACTTCGCGGCCGGGCCTGGCCGCTATTTCTTCCATCTTCGCCGCGTGGTCCGCCGAGTTTTCCAGGCCGGCGGGGACGTTCCGCGTAGTTTTGCCCCGGAAGCCGTTGATGCTTTCTTCGTAGGCCTCCTGCTCCGCCCAGTCGACCAGCAGCGCCTTCTTCGCCTTCATTACCCGCCAGGTCGAATCGCCGACCACGGCAACCAACTCGGGAAAAGCGTTGGTATCAAAACCGCCTTTTTCCTGACCGTCTTTGTAGGTTTTGAAGTGGAACACGTCCTGAATACCCGGCATTGCCCGGACTTCGTCCAGGTTACGGATACGTTGGAAGCGTTGGCCAAAGGAGGGCGGATGCACGATCATCGCCGTCAGCATGCCTTCCTTGTGGTAATCAATGCCGAACAGTGGTTTCCCGGTTACGATTTCACGTCCCTGTACGTTCTTTTTCGACTTACCGATGATACTGAAATCCTTCAGTTCTTTGAGTGGTGCCTCCTCCGGCATGGGCAGCCCCGCCGCGATGGTGGCCACGTCTCCGTAGCCCGTCGCCCGGTCGCTGGCGGCGTGGTAAAGGCGGCCGGCTTTAGTGGTCACCTCTTCCGCCGGCACTTCCCACTCCTGGGCGGCGGCAGCGATCAGCATCTGGCGGGCGGTAGCTCCGGCCTGGCGTAATCCGGCCCAGCGCGACATGATGCCGCGGCTGCCACCGGTGAACTGAAAACCGAATTTCTCACTGTCAAAGGGAGCCTGCTCGGAGATCACGTCCTTCCAGTCCACGTCCAACTCATCGGCGAGGATCATCGGCATAGCGGTCATCACCCCCTGGCCGAATTCCGGGTTGGGGGTGTAGATCGTTACCGTACCGTTATTCCCGATTTTCAGGTACGCGTTAATGTAGTGCCACGACTCGGGCAACTCCGGGCCGGGATCCACCATTGCAGCTTCGGAAGCGTTATTGGTGCACCCCGTCAGCCAGTTGAAG
>JAUIIF010000022.1 GCA_030431945.1 Bacteroidia bacterium
GTCGGCGCTGGGGTTCGTGCTGTTCCTGCTGGTGAATGTGACATTGTTCCTGCGGCCGGCCGACATGTGGCCTTCGTGGGAAGGACTGCCCGTTTACGAAGGGCTGATTCTGGGAGCCTTCGTGCTGTCGCTGCAGCGAATGCAGCGACTGTTCTGGCCGACGGAGATCAGGTCGCAGCCCATCACCATCTGTGTGCTGGGGCTGCTGGTGGCCGTGGTGATGTCCCACCTGATGCACATGTTTCTGTGGGGCGTGAACCACATGGGAACAGAGTTCACCAAAACGCTGATCTACTACACCACGCTGGTGGCGGCTACTGACAATTGCTCGTCCGGAAGCGCAGTCCTCTATGCTCAAAGTCCGGCCGCGGGAACGGTGATTTCAGGCGCAGGCACCACCACCTCCATCACGGTTACGGGTACTGACGAGGCGGGCAATAGCACGACCTGTAGTTTCCTGCTCATTCTGGAAGATGAAACTGATCCGGCTATTACGTGTCCCCAGCCCCGGACAATTGCCGTTGACGCAAGCTGTATGGCTGTAGTGCCCAGTCTGGTCGGTGCCGCAACGGCTACCGATAATTGCCAGGGTGGCAGCCCGATCCTGATTACGCAGGATGTTCCCGCAGGCACTACACTGAGCGGAGACGGTACTACCCAGGTCGTTACCCTTACGGCGGATGATGGCAATGGCAACACGTCAACGTGTACCGTTTTGCTCACCCTTGATGACACCACGGACCCTGCGGTAACCTGCCCGGCAGCACAAGAAGTGAACCTGGCGGCTACCGGCTGTGAGGTGGCGATACCTGATTTTAGGAGCCAACTCACTCTATCGGATAATTGTACCGCAGCGGCCGCTCTTACCGTGCAGCAAATGCCCGCACCCGGTACTATTCTCAGCGGGGCCAATACCGTGCAGACGGTGACCTTTGCCATCAATGATCAGCATGGTAACAACGCAACGTGTAGCTTCGACCTCACGCTGACAGACGTTACTGATCCGGTAATTACCTGCCCGGCACCTGCCGCGTTGCTGCTGGATGCTGACTGCAGTGCCGCCCTGCCCGACTTTACCGGCCTGGTTGCTTATGCAGATGACTGTTCCATGTTAGCCCCCGGAGGAAGTGGTACGCTGGTGCAGAGCCCTTCAGCCGGCACCAGATTAACGTTTGACGGTGCTCAAACCATGGTGACAATTTCGGCCAGTGACGGTAACGGTAATACTTCCAGTTGCACCTTTACCGTAACGGCAGAAGACCAGGAAGCGCCAATGGTGGTTTGCCCCGCAGACCGCGTAGCGCCCGTCAGTGGGAACTGTGATTTTGAAGTGCCGGATTATACCGGGGAATTAAGTGTTTTGGATAATTGTTCCGAAACTGCCGCCATCATGGTGACCCAGCTACCCGTTGCCGGCACCCTCATTCCGGAAAGTCAACTAGGCGTACCGCAGACCATAACGCTCATCGCCACGGATGCCGCTGGAAACAGCCGGCAGTGCACTTTTTTAAGTACACCGATTGACGTGACGCCCCCCAGCATCGTCTGCCCGGCCGCACAAACGATCGTCCTGGATCCCATAAGCTGCGAAGTCCCCTTAGGCGATTACACTGCTTTGGCAACCCTGGCCGACAACTGTACGGACCCGGCCATGCTGACGGTGACGCAGGACATTGCGCCTACTACGGTATATAACGGCCTCGTACCCGGCCAGGTAATGCTGGCTCTGACGGCTACGGATGCCGCTGGCAATACGGCTAGCTGTAACGTAACCGTATTTATTGAAGACCAGACGGATCCGAGCATCGACTGCGCGGCTGCTAACCAAACGATAGCACTGGACGAAAACTGTAACGGAAGAATCCCTGACCTGATTCCCGACCTGATTACCGGAGACAATTGCTCGGCGACGGCGCTGACTGTTTTGCAAAGCCCTGCCGCAGGGGCGGAGTACGGCGGAGACGGTACCGTTGTTCCCGTCACGTTTACGGTCACTGACCCGAGTGGTAACGCCGTTACCTGTACGGCAACAATTACGTTTACAGACCAATCGCCACCCAACCCCGTAATTTGTCCCGTAGACCAGGAGCTTAACGTCGATGACGTTTGTGCGGTGCCTTTACCCGATTACACCAATGGGGCAACAGTACTGGATAATTGCCGGGCTCAAGCAGATATTGTTATTACCCAGGTACCTGCTCCGGGTACCATGGTAAGCATTGCGGGTACCGTCATTAACGTTGTCCTGACGGCTGACGATGGTAACGGTAATACGGCAACCTGTGCCTTTGACGTTACGCTGGTGGATGAGAACGCCCTGGATATTACTTGTCCGGGCGGACAAATCGTCATCGCCAGTTCTGCTAATTGTGACGGTGAATTGGAGGATTACTCCAGCCTGGTGACGGCGGTGAATCAATGTATGTCCCCCGCGGCCGGAGTAACCTACCAGCAGGTTCCCGGCGCCGGAACCTTGCTGGAGCGGGCTGATCTGGATATTCCCCAGACGGTGACCATCACGGCGCTTGATTTGAATGGCAACCCCTCCAGCTGTACTTTCCTGGTGACCCTGGTGGATACCTTAGCTCCGGTCCTGGTCTGTCCACCAAGCCAATCGTTGCATTTCGATGGCAGTTGCCAATTCCTGGTGCCAGATTTTCGGGACGAGGCAATGATTACGGACAATTGCGCGGACCGTAACGACTTGGTCATTACGCAGGATCCCGCACCCGGCGCCCCCCTGGCGGGTACGTTTGCCCGGCAAATGATTACCATCACGGCGACTGACCCCAGTGGAAACCAGGGCCAGTGTCAGTTTGAGTTAACCGTTTCGGATAACTTGCCGCCTTTGCTTATTTGCCCGGCACCTGATACCATCAGTACCGATAACGAATGCCTGGCCACCCTCGGCGATTATACCGGGACAGCTTTCGCGGATGATGGTTGTACGCCCAGGGACCAGATAGTACTGGAGCAAATCCCTCCTCCGGGAACAATCCTTAGCGGCCATTTAACGACGCAGACAATCAGCATCAGGGCCACGGATGAGTATGGAAATATGGCTACCTGCGAATTTACCGTTACGACGGTAGATGAAGTTGCTCCCACGGTCCTTTGCCCGGGAAATCAGGTGGTTCGCCCGGACGACAACTGCACAGCGACGTTGCCAGACTACCGGCCTGTCGTCCGGTCCTTCGACAACTGCACCGCAGGTGCTGCTATTTCGCTGACCCAGCTGCCGCCGGCAGGGACGACGCTGACGGGGGAAGGCACCACCCTTACCGTAACGATCCTTGCGGAAGATGAAAACGGAAACGTGGACAGTTGTAAGTTTCAGGTTGCCGTGGCGGACAATACTCCTCCGGTAATTACCTGCCCGGCGGATAAAACGGTTGCCTTAGATGATGACTGTACCTACGACCTGGAAAATCTGGTGACACAGGCGACAGTGGTGGACAACTGCACCCTGCCGGCCAACATTACGACGACGCAGAATATTGGCGTCGGCCAAACCTTCTCCGGAGATCAGACGGAAGTTGTCGTCGTCCTGACGGCCAACGACGGGAATGGAAACTCGGCACAATGTAGTACCCGGATTACGCTGGAGGATACGACGGACCCCACAATTACCTGCCCCGATGATCAGGTCGTTTTTCTGGATACAGGGTGTGCGGCACGGGTGCCTGACTTCAGAATGGCCACGGTCGCAGATAATTGTACGCCGCCGGCGGCGATTACCGTCACCCAGGCCCTTGCCCCCGGTACCGTGCTGACGGGGCACGCTGTCACCGAGGTGATAACCCTGACGGCAAACGACGGGAACGGAAATACCGCGACTTGTAGCTTCAACCTTACGCTACGGGACAACACGGCTCCGATCATCACCTGCCCGCCGGCACAAGAAATCGTGGTCGGGGAAAATTGTGAGGCGGTCTTGCCGGACTACCTGGGCCTGGCCACTGCTTCCGACAACTGTGCGCCGGCACCTGCGCTCGCGCAAAATATTCCTGCCGGGACGGTACTTTCCGGCCTGGGGCCCCGTACCGTAACCCTTACGGCAGATGACGGGAATGGGAATACGGCAACCTGTGACTTTGTGGTAAACGTCAGGGACGTCACTCCCCCGCAGTTAACCTGCCCACCCCTCAGCCTGATCGCAGCGAATGCCGCTTGCGAAGTAGTACTGGCGGATTATCGGGACAGCATCATGGTTACCGACAATTGCGGACCCGCAAGTGGTGAAATGGGGGCGCTGACGCTGGTGCAAAATCCGCTTCCAGGAGCCGTGCTGGCAGGGCTGGGGGCCAACCAAAACGTAGTGGTGACTGCTACCGACCCTTCCGGAAACAGCACGCAATGCAACATCAACGTTGAGCTGGTGGATACGACACGGCCAACCATCGTTTGCCCCGCAGACACAACCCTGGCCGTAGGTAACGATTGTGCCGTGTTGATTCCGGATTACACCGACTTGGCCGTAGTAATGGATAATTGCGCGCCGCCTTCTGCGGCGGGTGTCACGGTTACCCAAAGCCCCGTTCCCGGTGCTCAGGCCAGTGACGAAATGAACCTCCTGACCATTACGCTTACGGCAACGGATGCCAGCGGCAATTCGATGAGTTGTGACTTCGCGGTACAATTAATCGATACCCTGCCGCCACGGGTAATTTGCCCGGAAAATGATGTCATTAGTGTAGACGGTAACTGTCCCGTTATGTTGCCGGATTACCGCCCGGCGGCCGGTGCATCCGATAATTGCAGTAACCCGGCGGCCATCACCCTTACCCAACGCCCGGCGCCCGGTACGGAACTGAGCGGAGACGGGACGGTGCAGGAGGTGACAATTATTGCCACCGATGAAAGCGGTAACCAGGACAGTTGCAGCCTGTTGGTCACCCTGGAGGACAGTACGGACCCGATGATTACCTGCCCCGCCAACCAACAACTAACCGCAAACGAGGACTGCCTGGCAAGCATTCCGGACTATGCCACGGGAGCACTCGCAAGCAGTGCTTGCGAACAAAGCTCAATTACCATTTCGCAATCTCCGCCCGCGGGCACACAGATCAGTGGCCATAACAGCACGGAAACCATTACGCTCACGGCCACCGATGGAAGCGGTAACTCGGCTAGCTGCAGTTTTGAGGTGGTGCTGCTGGATCGTACGGCCCCGGAGATTGTCGTCTGCCAAAACGATACCATCGGCAGGCTGAGCCCTGACTGTAATTATACAGTGCCCGATTATTGGAGCATCGGCCCGGCAACGGCTACCGATAATTGCCGCCCAACGGGCAGCACGTCCACCGCAGCCACTGGAGACCAGATAAATTATTCCCAAATACCACCACCGGGGATTGTCCTGACGGGACCCTTGACCACCACCACCATAACCCTGACGGCAGATGATGGAAACGGTAATTCGACGAGTTGTGACTTTACCCTGACCCTGACGGATCAAACCTCACCGGTTATAGCCTGTCCAGCGGATACCGTCGCTAACCCGGATGCCGACTGTAATTTTTCCCTGGAGGATTATACTGCCCGGGCCATGGTCTCCGATAATTGTGCTTCCGTGGCAAGCCTCGTGCTCACGCAGCTGCCGGTAGCAGGTACCGTCATCAACGGTCAGGCCACCAGCCAGGAGGTTACGTTGTCGGTAGCAGACCCGAGCGGTAACGTAAGCAGCTGTTCGTTCAACCTGCTGCTGCAGGATGCCCAGGCTCCTTCCATCAGCTGCCCGACGGATAAAGTCGAGAACCTGACGGCAACTTGTGCATTTATCGTGCCGGATTATACCGGTGAGGCAATCGTTGCGGACAACTGCAGCGCAGCAGCGGTAATCTCCGTAACCCAGGATCCGGTACCCGGTACGCTGCTGCCGAATCAGCAAGAGGGAGATACCTTTACCGTAACGCTGACGGCAGATGATGGTAATGGGAATGCGGCAACCTGTGCATTCCTCGTTACGCTTGATGACGTGACGTTGCCGACGATTACCTGTCCGCCTGCTCCGACAATTTTTGTAGACGGTAGCTGTATGGCCCCATTACCTGACTTGGTACCGTTAACTACCGTAACGGATAATTGCAGTGATGGCAGTGTAATTTCTGTGACGCAATCTCCCGCCCCCGCTACCGTATATGCAGGTGACGATACCCAGGTCAGCGTAACCCTTGTCGCAGATGATGGAAACGGAAATAACAACCAGTGCGTAGTCACCGTAACGTTACAGGACACGATCCGGCCCCTGCTTACCTGCCCGGACAATGAAGTATTGCTTGCGGATGAAAACTGTACCGTGCGGGTGCCGGATTATCGGGTACAAGCCGTCATCATGGACAACTGTACGGCTACGGGAGAAATTACTGTGCGCCAGGATGTGCCTCCCGCAACAGTCCTCAGCGGGGAGGGAACCAGTCAGGTTGTTACCCTGACGGCCGACGATGGCAACGGAAATACCACAAGCTGTACCCTGGAGGTCACGGTGGAGGATCAGCTCCCTCCCCAAATTGTCTGCCCGACAACCCAGACCCAGTACCTTGATGGTGCCTGTGATGTAATGATCGATGACTACCGGAGCTTGTCACTTGTCAGTGACAATTGTACCGAAGCCACCTCAGTAAGCATTCTCCAGGACCCTGCACCCGGAACGCTCTTTAACGGTGTCCAGAACCGTATCGTTATGCTGACGGCGGCTGATGAAAGTGGAAATACGACTACTTGTGAATTTACTTTCCTCCTGCGGGATACTACGGCGCCAGCGCTTACTTGCCCCGCGGCCCAGGAGGTTAGTGCGGACGAAAACTGTACGGCGGTGATCGGAGACTACACTGGTCTGGCAACCGTAATGGATAATTGTTCGACGGCGGGAGACTTGGCAGGCAATGGTATTTCGGTGCTTCAAACCCCTGCGGCCGGCACCACGCTCACGGGGTTCAACCAGGAACGAACGGTTTCCCTGACGGCCAGAGATAGTAGTGGGAATTTCACGACCTGTACTTTCCAGGTGGCGTTGCTTGATGAAGTCGTGCCGACAATTGTTTGCCCCTCCGCACAGGAAATTGATGTTGGCGAGGACTGTAGATTTTCCGTGCCGGATTACCGGAGCCTGGCCATTACGGAAGATAATTGCGGGCCGGGCATGTTGACCCTTACGCAGTCTCCCGGTATTGATTCGGTGCTGACGGATTTGGGGACACAGGTGGACGTTCGCCTGACCGTAACGGATGCCAGTGGTAACACGGCCAACTGCACTTTTTCGGTAACCACCGCCAGCCCGACGCCACCGCCAGCAGCGACAACCGTTACGCTGGCCGTGACCGGCCGACCTACGGGATCGGGAACCGTAAATCTGCAGGATGCCTTTGACGATATGGCACCCAGTAACCTGAGTAACCTTGACCTGGACCAGCAGTCGGACCCAGCCGTAGGGCCTTATGTGGTAACCTACTATTTAAGCAGGAGCGATGCCGACGCCGAAGAAAATGCGATTCCGAACGAAAATTATGACCCTCTGGTCAGTGGACAAGCGGTGCTGGTCCGAATCGAAGATCCGGTAACCGGCTGTTTTACCCTCAGTCAGATTCTGCTCGACGTGCGGGAACCTGGCCGCAGCAACGCTGCAGACTCCGTCTTCTGCGCCAAGCCTGCTGCCAACCTGAAAATTGACGGCCTCCCCGTTCCCGGCAGACAAGGTGCCGTCATCGTACGCCACCAGTGGCGCCTGCTGAGCGGTGGTGCCACCCGGATTCAGCCCTCTGACCTCATGAATACCGAGGAGCAGATCGTCATGATCGCTACCAACGGATTGCGCCAGGGAGAAATTTCCCTGGAGTACCAGTTCTTCGAGGATTATGGTGACGGGCCGGTAGTACCCAGTGTGCCGAAAGTCATCACCGTTACCATATTGCCGGTTGGGACAGGAGATTTCTTCTGGGATGGCAACTAAATTACCGTAACCCTCCGGGTTAAATGTCAGCGCTACGAACACCCTGCCGTTTCCGGACGGAAACGGGCTGCACCCTGCTCGCATTTCGTTGCGTATTGCACCTGCGTCCGCGCCCTAAAATACTATCTTGGCCGTTATGCGCATTCAATCCAAACTTCCCCACGTCGGTACCACCATCTTTACCCAGATGAGCCAGCTGGCCACCGACCACGGAGCGATAAATCTGGCCCAGGGGTTTCCTGATTTTGCGGTGGACCAACGGCTGAAGGACCTGATCAATCACTACGTACAGGGAGGGTATAATCAGTATGCGCCAATGACGGGAGTTCCGGAGTTGCGGCAGGCCATCGCCCGGAAGAAGTCTGGGCTGTACGGTTGCGAACTGGACCCGGATACGGAAATCACCATCACTAACGGGGCAACGGAGGCAATTTACAGCGCCATCTCCGCTCTTATCCGGGCAGGAGACGAAGTCATTGTTTTTGAGCCGGCCTACGATAGTTACGTACCCGCTATCGAAGTGAACGGAGGGATCGCGATTCCGGTGCGACTACGCAGCCCCTCCTACCGGATCGATTGGAATTTGGTGCAGGAACTGATCAGCCCCGCAACGCGGATGATCATCATCAATACCCCCCATAATCCGACGGGGACGGTGCTGGGGCAAGCCGACCTGGAAGCCTTGCAGGACATCGTAGCGGATACGGATATTCTGCTTCTCTCCGACGAAGTCTACCAGCACCTGATTTATGACGGACGACGGCACGAAAGCGTCTTACGGTATCCTGAGCTTTTCAGACGTTCCGTGGTCAGTATGTCCTTCGGGAAAACTTTTCACGCCACGGGCTGGCGCATCGGGTACGCGCTTGCTCCACCTGCGATTACGGCGGAAATCAGAAAGGTACACCAGTTCAATACTTTCAGCATCAACCGGCCACTGCAACACGCGTTGGCGGATTACCTGGCGGACCCGGAACACTATCTTGCCCTTCCCGCATTTTACGAGCGTAAGCGCGACCTCTTCGTACAAGCCATGGCCGAGACCCCCTTTGAATTGCTGCCGAGCGCCGGAACTTATTTTATCCTGGCCTCCTACCGGAATTTATCCGACCTGGGCGACCAGGCATTTGCCCGCTGGCTCACCCGGGAGAAAGGAGTTGCAGTCATCCCGATCTCTTCCTTTTATTCAGACGGGACCGATGAACGGATCATTCGCTTTTGTTTTGCAAAAACGGATGAACTGCTGCGCGCTGCCGCCCAACGATTGCAATAACGGGCGACTTAATTAACTTGCTTGCCTGAAGGCACCGTAAGGTCTGGCTGCCTGATTTTAACGCTACCTGCCTCTTTCCATGAATGATCTCCACGTTACCCTCCTGCAAACCTCCATCAGTTGGCATAATGCCAGTGCAAACCTCGCGCATTACACGAAGCTTATTGACCAGCTGACCAGCGCCACCGACCTCATTATTCTGCCCGAAATGTTTACCTCCGGCTTTACCATGAGCCCCGCGGAAGTGGCTGAACCGATGAACGGCCCGAGTATGCGCTGGCTGCAAGCCCAGGCGGCCAGGACGGGAGCCGTGATAACGGGTACGATGGTCATCGAAGAAAACGGAGCGTTCTACAACCGTCTCATCTGGATGCAACCGGACGGGCACTTCCATACTTACGATAAGCGCCACCTGTTTACCATGGCGGGAGAGCATGAGCACTACCTGGCGGGCAAAGACCGGTTGGTGGTCACTTTGAAGGGGTGGCGGATTTGTCCGCTGATCTGCTATGATTTACGTTTCCCGGTTTGGGCCCGTAATAATGATGAATACGACCTGCTGATCTATACGGCCAATTGGCCGAATAAACGCTCCTACGACTGGCTCACTTTACTGAGAGCACGGGCACTGGAAAATCAGTGTTACGTCGTGGGCGTCAACCGGGTCGGGTCGGATCCGAACGGCCACGAATATAATGGGGACAGCTGCGTAATTGACCCGGGGTGGCGGCATACGCTTTATCACGTGGAAAAAACGGAAGCCGCGCACCGGGAAACCCTTTCAGCCGCACACCTGCAGCAGGTACGGAAACAGTTGCCGTTTCTGGAGGATCAGGATTCGTTCCGCATCGTTTAAATGGCCTTCTGAGAGCAGGGCAGAAGGAGACTACAGTTGTCCGCGCACCCGCCGGGGTGCGGGGAGCGGGTTGTTGCCTCCGTTCGGAAGCAGGGCTGCCAGTACCGTCAGTTCCGTATTGAGGTAGTATTTCTGCAGCGCGGGCAGGTTGTTTGCATAAACAATTTCCGGGGGCGCGGACGCTGGTGCAATGGAAAGACGCAGGCAGCCAATACCTTTTATACCGAAGTTAAACCACTCCGGCTTAGGTATACTTGCGTACCTGAATACACGGATCAGCAGCCCTAACAATGTGAACACGTAAATCCTGAGGCAAAAAAGACGCACTGGCAATAGATCATTTCTCGTATTTTGATTAAATATAAACATTTTAACGTACCGTGAGTAATATGTAATGATTTGATATTCAGTTATTTAAGTTTTTGGCACGGTCTTTGTACTGATTAGGCAGACGCTTTTTCTAATTCAGACAATAGATTACCATGACTAACCAAGAATTCATCAGTAAGACCCAGGAACTTAATAACTTACTTTTCGCTTTTGCACTTCGCCTGACGCGTAGCCGCCAGGATGCCGAAGACCTTATGCAGGAAACGGCGATCAAGGCCTATAAGTACCGGCATAATTTCGCGGAAGGCACTAATTTTAAGAGCTGGATTTCAACAATCATGCGTAATACCTTTATCAACCATTACCGTAAAGCTAAGACGCGCCGTCACCTCAATCACCGCGCCGATGAAGTAACGGAGAATATTGAAGTGAAGAATATTGTGGCCAATAGCGGAGAGCAAAATCTGCGCATGCAGGAAATGAAGCGAATGCTGAACAGCATCGGAGAGCTTTATTCCGTCCCCTTCCTGCTCTTTTACAAAGGCTTTGAGTACCAGGAAATCGCGGAAAAGCTGAACATCCCGATTGGCACCGTGAAGAGCCGCATCTTCAGCGCCCGGGTAAAAATGAAGCAATTGATCGGTGATCGTCGTGCCGCTTAAGATATATTATACTACTACATCGAAACTACCTAGCAGCCCTGCAGCGACAATTGTCGCTGCGGGGTTCTTTTTTACTTAAGTTTGGGGAATCAGATTTTGCCCATAATGAAGCCTTTAATACTTTCGGGAATAGCCCTGCTGGTACTTTCCTCTCTCTCCCGGTGTACGAGCCAGGAGGGTAGCGCGGGAAAAATTTCAGTTCAAAAACCCAACGTTATCGTTATGCTTACGGATGACCAGGGTTTTGGAGATTTGAGCTGTTTTGGTTCGCCGTCCATTCATTCGCCTAACCTGGACCGTATGGCGGCCGCGGGCATTAAAATGACTAATTTTTACGCCTTCCCCTCCTGCTCCCCCAGTCGGGCGGCGTTTCTGACGGGGTGCTACCCTCCGCGAGTAGGAATACCTGATGTAGTGGCGCCACCCGGGCCCGCCTGGACCAGGGATAAGCAGTATGGCCTGCACCCAGATGAAACCACCCTGGCGGAAATCCTGAAAGCAGCCGGTTACGCCACCGGCATGGTTGGCAAATGGCACCTCGGGCACTTTGCGGAAACGATGCCGACCCGCCAGGGGTTCGACCATTTTTTCGGCCTTCCCTACAGCAACGATATGCAGCCGGAAAGAGGATATCCTGACCTGGCGCTGTTGAAAAATACCGATACCCTGGAGATCAACCCTGACCAGTCTCAACTCACCAGCCGCTATACCGCGGCTGCGCTTGACTTTATCCGTGAGCAGCAGGATACCAGTTTCTTTCTGTACCTGGCGCACAGCATGCCCCATACGCCGATCTACGCGTCAGCAAATTTTCAGGGGAAAAGCAAACAAGGCCTTTATGCCGATGTCGTCCAGGAAATCGACGCTTCGGTGGGCGCCATCCTGGCCGAGCTGACGACGCTCGGGCTGGAAGAAAATACCTTGGTAATCTTTACTTCAGATAACGGACCCTGGTTGATCTACGGGAACCACGCGGGCAGCGCCGGTCCGTTTCGGGAGGGAAAAGGGACCACCTGGGAAGGCGGTATGCGGGTACCCATGATTGCCCGGTGGCCGGCTAAAATTCCTGCAGGCAGTATCAGCCGAATGCCGGCGTCGCTGATCGACCTGTTACCGACTTTGGCCCAGGCCACCGCAGCCCCCCTTCCGGAACGTAAAATTGACGGCCGCAACCTGCTGGCTCATTTGTCCAACCCTGCGCACCCTGCGTCCGCGCCCCCCGAAACGCCCTTCTGTTACTACCGGTCAGGGAACCTTGATGCGGTCCGTCTGGGCAAGTGGAAGCTGCACGTACCACACCAGTATCGTTATGTAGAGACCGTCGGCGATGACGGCGAAGGCGGCCAGTATGCGTATACAATGACGGGGCTGGAGCTGTACGATCTGGCCGGGGATCCGGGAGAGCGGTATAACGTTGCCGCCAGCTACCCGGAAAAAACAGCTGAACTGGAAGGGCTGATCAACCGTCTGCAGCAGGAAATGGACCAGGACCGGCGCCTCCCCTTCTACGGTCCCGGCCAACCGCCGGGCGCACGCCGCGACAACACCGGGCAGTAGCACCATCGTCTGCGGAAACAATTTTCAGGTGCGGGCGAACCCCTTACCCCCCGGGGGTTGTTGTCCCGCCATGAAACCATCAAAGCACCAGGTAATCATCATCGGAGCCGGCCTTGCCGGATTGGCACTGGCGTATTTTCTACGACAAAGCGGCCACGATTTTTTACTGCTGGAGGCCAGGGAGCGTTTTGGCGGCCGTATCCGCACCTCCCGCCCGGAAACGGGTGCTCCGCTGGAGTTGGGGGCCACCTGGTTTGGGAACAAGCACACGGCGTTGCTTGAGTTACTGACAGAACTTGGCCTCGAAAAATTCGCGCAGGTAACGGGCGGGCGGGCCATTTATGAGGCAATTTCCACCAGTCCGCCGCAAGTGGTGCAGTTGCCGCCAAATGAGGAGCCGAGCTACCGCATTGCGGGAGGGACAGATGTTTTGGTACGGGCGTTACTGGCAAATATCCCGGCGGAATGCCGGTTGTTAGAGACGGTGGTTTCTCACCTGACGCTGACGGCAGAAGGCCTTGAAGTAAAGACGTCAGCAGGTACTTTTCTCGCCGAGCGCGTCGTGTCTACGCTCCCGCCCCGCTTACTGCTGGAGACCATTAGTATCCAGCCCCGGCTACCGGAAGAACTGCAGCAAATTGCCCGGAAGACCCATACCTGGATGGGGGAATCGATCAAGGTAGGCCTGCGCTATGACCAGCCGTTCTGGCGGGAAAACGGAGCGCCCGGAGGAACGATTTTCAGCAACGTAGGCCCGGTATCCGAGTTGTACGATCATTCCTCTTTTACGGATGATCAATTTGCCCTGAAGGGCTTCCTCAACGGTGCCTACCATTCCCTTAGCCGGGCCGAAAGGCGTGACCTTGTCCTCCATCAATTGCGCAAATATTACGGACCGGTGGTAGACGGATTCAGGGATTATGAAGAAGCCGTCTGGCGACAGGAACCCTATACTTTTACCGAATACTCAGAGCACGTGATACCCCATCAGCACAACGGCCACCCGATTTTCCGGGAGACTTTTCTGGCGGAGCGGCTCCTGTTGGCCGGGGCTGAAACGGCAGCGCTTTTCCCGGGCTATATGGACGGGGCCGTGCGTAGCGCCCGGCGGGTAAGTCAACTGCTCTGAACGAAGTGGTTAAACCTCAAAATACTTGAAGCTCATGCCGGGTTTCAGTTGTTGCAGGGTATGATAGATCAGGTTGATGACCCCCTCCACATCGTTTTTATGGGCCATTTCCACCGTGGTGTGCATGTAGCGCAGCGGCAGGCTGATCAGGGCGGAGGGTACGCCGCCGTTCGAATAGGCAAAAGCATCGGTATCCGTGCCCGTCGCCCGGCTGCTGGCTTCGCGCTGAATGTCAATGTCGTTCGCTTGCGCCGTGTCAATGATCAGGCTCAGCAACTTATTGTGTACGGCCGGCGCGTAGGTTACGCTCGGGCCTTTTCCCGCCTGCACGTCTCCTATTTTTTTCTTGTTGAGCAGCGGGGTGCCGGTATCGTGGGTAACGTCCGTTACAATGGCGACGTGGGGCTTGATGTTATTAGCAATCATCTCTGCACCCCGCAGGCCGACTTCTTCCTGCACGGAGTTGACGATGTACAGGCTGAAATCAAGCTTAATGTTGTTCTTTTTGAGCAACCGGGCTACTTCGGCAATGCAGAATCCGCCCATCCGGTTGTCCAGCGCCCGACCGCAATAGTAACGGTCATTCAGCACCTCCAACTCATCAGGGTAGGTGATGACGGACCCGACGTGAATGCCCATTTCCAGCACCTCGGCTTTGTCCTTTGCGCCGACGTCAATAAAAATATTGTGGATTTGGGCCTGAAGTTTGGCCTCGTCTCCGCGGCGGGTATGGATCGCCGGCCAGCCGAATACCCCGCGGACGATGCCCTTGTCCCCGTGAATATTCACCCGTTTGGAGGGCGCTATCTGATGATCACTGCCCCCGTTGCGGATAACGTGAATGAACCCGTTATCGGTGATGTAGTGAACGAACCAGCTGATTTCGTCAGCGTGTCCCTCGATGACTACCCGGTAATCCTGGCCGGGGTTTATTACCCCGTAAGCAGTACCGTAATTGTCAAGTCCGACTTCATCGACGTAGGGGCGAATGTACTCCAGCCAGAGCTGTTGCCCCGCGGCTTCAAAGCCAGTAGGGGAGGCATTGTTGAGGTAGCTGTGGAGAAACTTTTCTGATTGCTTGGTTATTGTAGCCATAGGAATAGTCAATTGGTCAGATAGTCAGAGTAAGGTTTATGGTAGTACCGGATAGCTAGCGGAACAGGGAACTGTCTGACACTTGTTTTGGCGCGAACGCAGGTGCAAAGAAACGCTTTTTTAAGAGCAGGGCCGGAAGCGAAGAAATTATTCAGGAGCAAAGGCTTCGCTCCAGGCACGGGGATCTTCCCGCCAGGCCGTCAGCGCGGTTACTTCGCCGGCAGAGATGTAGCCGGTGCTTGCCGCTTCCTGCAGCAGTGTCGTGTAGCCGCTGATGGTGGCCAGGGGAACTTCGGCCTGTTGAAAAGCACGCAGCGCAGCAGGGAATTCGTAGCTGAAAATGGCCACCGCTCCGGCAGTCTTGCCCCCTGCGGCACGCAGGGCGTCAATTGCTTTCAGGGAAGAGCCACCGGTAGAAATGAGGTCTTCGACAACGAGGTAGCGCTTGCCCGGTTCTACCCGGCCTTCGATCTGGTTCTGCCGGCCGTGTTCTTTGGCCTTTGAGCGAATGTAAACAAACGGTAACTCCAACCGGTCGGCAAGGAGTGCACCGTGCGGAATGCCCGCAGTGGCTACGCCGGCAATCCCGTCAATACCGTCCATGGTAGCAGCTAGCTCCTCCAGCCCGTCAATCACCTCGCGCCTGATGGAAGGGTAGGAGAGGAGCACCCGGTTGTCGCAGTAAATTGGTGACCGCAAACCGCTGGCCCAGGTAAACGGACTGTTGGGTTGAAGCTTAACTGCTCCTGCTTCCAGCAAGCGGCGGGCAATTTTTTCAGCGGTAGTCATGTGGAGATGATTTATTACCAAGGACAACTAATGGGCAATACTGCAACCTGTACCTTGCAAACTATTATACTCAAATTTCGCCGCAAATGTACGTAATCTACGTCAACGACCGTCCACTTACCCTGCTTGCTAAAAACGATCCCCGCACCCGCGCCCGCGCCGAACAATACCAACGGGAGCCAACCCACTTAACGGCGATTTACTCCGGCAAACCCCGTACCCTGCTTAATTATGCGGATATGTTGGAAAAAGGAAGCCCTAAAGTTTTGGCTGTTGACTTGCTGGCGGACGACCTGGAAAAGCTTTGGGAAGACTTCCGCAGCCATTATCGCTGGCTCCCGGCAGCAGGTGGCGTCGTTCAGCATGAGGCCTCGGGGAAGTTTCTTTTCATCTTTCGGCGAGGCTACTGGGATCTTCCCAAAGGAAAGATTGACGCCGGAGAGGAAATCGTTGCGGCCGCCACACGGGAAGTCGCGGAGGAAACGGGGTTGAAGACCGTTAAGCTGGGGGAACCGCTACCAACGACTTACCATACTTACCGGAACCGTAAGGAAAAGCGGATCCTGAAACCAACCTACTGGTTTCGTATGACCACCAATCAGGATACTTTGGTGCCGGAAACGGCAGAGGATATTGAGCGGGCAGAATGGCGGGATGTTTCGGATTTCAAGGACGAGGCCCTGCCAATGTACCAAAGCTTACGGGAAGTATTGGCCATGCTGTAGTTGGTGAAAGGTGACCTGTTTTTAGTTGTTCACTCTCCACGGGGTGCAGGGGCGATTTACCTCAACGGCCGCAGGGATAAGGCATTTAGCTATTGTTGTCAGCATCGCACAGTTGCCTCTAATCGGATAAGTTTGCGCTGTTCTGGCCATGCCCCTGACCCGGAGGAAAGGACGTCTGCTAACCCCGATGCTACTGGTGGTTATCTGACCGTGTGAACATCAGGAGGATTAAGTGGTTAAACAGCGAATAATCAGTCGTCATGCTGCTCAAGCGATCGCGATTTGCTGATTAGCTGATACTTGTGCGCCCAGCTTTTTTTTGACAAAGATTTCTCCGGTAGTGATATCGTGTTATATTTGTGAGCACTTCGAGATTTTTTTTCGAATGCATTATGTTTTGTAATTTGCTTTACTCTCAGCCACATTTGGCGGCTATTTGCCTGAAAAAACGACCTGATAAATATAATTTTCTTTCTTTTAATGTACTGATTATTAGGTTGTTTTGACCTTTTGTCCGCCTTGTTTTCTGTCCCCCGGTGTGGGTCAAGTGTTAAGTGAAGATAGACCTAAGTTTTAGTCTCTTATGAAAATCGAACGACCTCGTACTGCCGTGCAGTCGCCAAATAACTGGCCGCTCCACCAGCAGATTTTGCCTAAGTCGGTAAAAAAAATAACTCCTTCACCTTCAGGTGCTGGAGCTTGCTACGTTCGTTCAGGCCGTAAAAACGGCGAAGAGAAATTTTCCACCTGCACGTCGGGGGCCACAGTAACGGCTCAACCGAGTAGTAAAGCTCTCATGAAAAATAATCTACCTCTCCATCTTAAGTGGTCGGAAACGCTGGCTCACAAATTTGATCTCATGACTAACAGATTTATCTCCACCACAGTGACAAGAATGACCATTCTTCTTGCTGTGTTACTTTTTGTTGTAGGTAATGGATTGAATGCCCAGGTTGAGATATCGGCACAGGCAGCCTGTGCCGACGGAGCGGGAACGTCAGCTGCAGAGAACACCTATTACATTGTAGTCAACGATGTTACTAATAATAGTGCAGCAACGGTCAGTACCTTTCAGGTGACAATTGATGGCGATACCCAGGTCTTTACCGCCGGTGGTAGTAGCCTGTATTTCGGACCTTATGACCATAGCGGAACAGGTGGAGGTGTTCAGGTAGTATCCGCTACGGATGATACCAATACCGGAGAGAGTGGCTTGGCAGAAGTGCCCGAAGTGCTTTGCGGTGTTCGACCCGATGGCGGTCAGGCTTCTGGTAGTTTCTGCTTGTTTACTACTGATGCTGAAATGTCCAGTGGAGCAATCCTTGCGCAGTCCGCTCCTGGTTCCTTTATGGCAGGTGGAACAAGTGGGCAGGTGCAGTCTTATGTCCTTGTAGATGAGGCAGGGTTTATTGTTCAGACGAACATGACCGGCTTTTTCACTAATGTGGCAAGTGATGCATATACCGTTTACGCGGTAAACTACCGGGACACTGAGCCTTTGGAAGATTTTCTTCTTCCTGGTGAAGCCTTTCAACCAGTACTCGATGGCTTTGACAATGTTGATGGCAACAGCCCACTGGACGGTGCTTGTTTCACCATTTGTAACACCGATCCACCAATCATGGTGGTAGTAAACTGCCTGAGCATCGGCTCAACCGTTTTTACGGATAACGACAATGATGCCACTTTTGAGCCACTGGACGGTGAAACGGGAATTCCTGGAGTTGAGCTAACGCTACTCACAGAAAGTGTTCCTGGTTCCGGCAACTTCGATGTAACGGTTGGCACTACGACCACCGATGCAGATGGCAACTACTTTTTTGGCGGACTTGATGAAGGTAATTATCAAGTAGTAATAGCAACCACCCCTGATGGATTCCCCATTAGCTCAACTGACGCAACCCTACCCAGCGATGCTACTGGTGACGATACGGACAGCGGTATTCAGGGCGGTGGCCCTGGAACTTCCGTAGTAAGCCCTGTCATTGTATTAACGGCAGGCGCAGAACCAATCGGTGCTGATGAGGCAGGCGAAGGAAGCGAACAGGATGACGATGTTGCTACGGCAACCAATACTAGTGTTGATGATGCTAATGGTGACATGACCGTCGATTTCGGGTTTACACCATCCATGTCTCTTGGCTCCACAGTCTTCTATGATGTGGATAATGACGGTATGCAGTATCCGGCCAACCCGCTGGAAGCAGGCATTGCCGGCGTCACGGTTACGCT
>JAUIIF010000023.1 GCA_030431945.1 Bacteroidia bacterium
GGTCGGGATAGCAATCGATTCACTTACTTTTTTCGCCAGGTGCGCCGGTATTTTTTCCAGCACGAGTCCGAAACAGCCCAATTCTTCGAGCAATTTGGCATCCTTAACCAGGCGACGGGCTTCCGCTTCCTGTTTGGCCCGTACCGTGTACGTCCCGAACTTATAGATGGATTGCGGCGTCAGCCCCAGGTGCCCCATGACGGGTATCCCCGCAGATAGAATCCGCTTGACGCTGTCCTGTACTTCTTCTCCGCCCTCTAGTTTGACCGCATGGCCACCACTCTCCTTCATGATCCGGATAGCAGATTTCAGGGCCATTTTACTATCCCCCTGATAGGTTCCGAAGGGCAGGTCTACCACTACGAGCGCCCGCTCTACGCCGCGCACCACGCTGGATGCATGATAAATCATCTGATCCAGGGTAATGGGCAGGGTTGTTTCGTGCCCGGCCATGACATTACTGGCGGAATCACCAACGAGGAGTACATCCGCCCCTCCTGCATCCAGAATTCTGGCCATGGAATAATCATAAGCCGTCAACATGGCAATTTTCTCTCCTGCTTCCTTCATCGCCAGCAGCGTATTGGTAGTCACCCGCTTGGCTTCAATCTTTTTATGTATGCTCATAAAGGGAAAGATAGTTCGTATGCTGGAAAAACTGTTATTTTCCTGAATTAGCCGGGTAGCCTGATTACCCGAATACCGCCGAAAGCAGGCTTTCCAGGGCGATTTGGTCCACTTCATCAAAAGAGCCTTCCAGGCTACTGTCCACATCAAAAACGCCCAGTAACGAACCGTCTTTGCGCCATACGGGCACCACAATTTCTGACCGGGAATTCGGGTCACAGGCAATGTGTTCCTTGCCCTGCTCCAGTGCGTGCGTGTCCACTACGATTTTGGTTTTGCCGCTAGCTGCCACGCTGCCGCAGACCCCGCGCCCGAACTTGATGTACAAACACCCCAGGGTACCCTGGTAGGGACCTACGACTAGCTGGTCTTCTCCCCGTACGAGGTAAAAGCCTACCCAGTAATAGTAAGGCAGATAGGTTTTCAACAGGCAATTGATGGTAACCATTTTTACCTGTTCCTCCGCTTCGTCACCCAGGGTGGCTAAAATTGCGGCGCGGGCTTCGGCGTAAGCAGCTTCCTTCTCCGCCGGCGACAGATTCAGGGAAGGCTTAATGAAGTAAGGCATTTCAGTGGCAGCGGACATCGATTATTTTCTTGCTAGCAACATTCCTTACGTGGTAAAGGGTTCTAAGACCAGGAGAGCAGCAGTGACTTTTTTTTGCCGGCCCTGCCGACCAAGTCCGCCGGAGCAGCATTTATGCCCGGTGGAAGCAGGCCTGGCCAACCACCCACCGCTCCCAGGCGTTTCCTGTCTCGTATGACTCCTAAGATACTCGATATTACTTCCAGCGACTTTTTCCTGACCGAGGCGGGGCCAGAGCCTTTAGCTACCCCCATCACCAAAGACCGCCTCTACGTACGTCGTTACGGCAACGGACCGAAGGTGATGCTCTCCGTTCACGGCTTTGGCCGTAATGGCCGGCGGATGGAACGTCTGGCCCAGGCACTGGGCCGGGAATTCACCACTTTTGCCCCCGATCTGCCGTACCACGGAAAATCCGAATGGGTCGGCCAGCAGTACCGCCCGCAGGAAATTGCCGCCGTCTTCAACCGGTTACTGGCAGATTACCAGGATCGGCCCGTCTATCTGCTCGGCCATAGCCTCGGCGGGCGCATTCTCAGCAACGTCCTCCCCTACCTGCAACACCCTGACATCCGGGATTTGGCCCTGGTGGCGCCAGACGGTGCCGGTGGGCGCTACACCAACTGGCTCGACACGCTGCCCAAGTCCCTCATTCGCCCGTTGGCAAAATTCACCGAGCGCCCCCGCTACCTGCTGAAACTGAGCAACTGGCTGCGGCGGCGGGGCGTCATCAACCGGTATTCGGCAGAATACCTCAATTACAACCTGAAGGACGGTACTTTCCGCCGCCGGCTGGCCGGCAGCCTCCGCAGCGTACTCCACTTCCCCCCCCAACCCGAAAAATTTGAACAGGCGCTGGAACAATTAGGCATCACCGCTACTGTTTTTGCCGGAGACCGCGATCCCCTGCTCCACCACGAACGACTGGAGGCTGTTTATGGTCCTTTGCCTTCCGTAGTGGTACATCCGTATACCGGAAGTCACTGGCTGCCAGAACAATTGCTCTACGACTATTACCTTAGCAGGTAATTAAGAAATAACGCACTAGTTTTGACCCCACTTTCCTTCGACAATGTCGGGACGCTTCTCGACCGCACCACTCGTCTGCTTAAAGCCCATTTTCAACGGGCTTTTCGGGAGGCAAATATTGACATTACTCCCGAACAGTGGGTCGTGTTGGATCATTTATTCAAGGCCGGCGCCTCCTCCCAAACGGACCTGGCGAACGGCACCTTCAAGGACGCACCGACGGTCTCCCGGATCATCGATAAGCTGGCCGGCAAGAAACTCGTGGAACGCAAGCGCTTCCCCAACGACCGCCGGCGCTACCAGGTTGACCTTACTGTTCGTGGCCGGGAGGTCCACGAATTACTGCTGCCCCGGGTGGAGGAACTGCGGGTGCAGGCCTGGTCCGGACTAACCCTGCAGGACTACGAGGAGCTGACCCGGGTGCTGGACACCATCCGTGATAATTTTCCGGAGTAAAGAAACAGCATTCCTGCTTCAGGAGCGGGCGCGGACGCAGGTGCGGGGAAAAGACGGGGGAGCCATCGGTCACCTGACTTAAGACGAGCGAGGGTAGTAACGGAACCCCTCACGAAAGCAGACCGTGGCTCCGGATGGAATAAGTAGTTGCCCCTAAAACACTCCCCACGCCTTTGCAAGCAGCGATAGGAGTGGAAACGATTCGAATACTCCCCATGGCTCCTTACCTGCTTTTCTGCACCTGCGGCCGCGCCCAAAAAAATCACCGCCGACGGAACCCTAGCGGCTCCTGAGAGGTTAACTACGCGATGTCGTTACCCGATCCCGCCCAAGATTTATTGCAACGCTACGCCGACAGCCCGCGCGTTGCTGAAATTGCCCGTATCTGTGCCGGCCCCGGCGCGCCCCGTTTACAGATCAAAGGCCTCGCCGGCTCTCTGGAATCCTTCCTGATTGCTGCCACCTACCGCCACGCCGGCGGGCATTATCTCGTGGTCGCCACGGATAAGGAAGAGGCCGCCTACATTCAGAATACCATCAGTGCCCTGCTGCCCAAAAAGCAGGTTCGCCTGCTTCCCGACAGCTTCCGGCGCCCGCTGTATTTTGAAGTGCTGGACCCTACGAACGTACTCCTCCGCACGGAAACGATCAACTACCTGACGCACGCCAAATCCAAAGGAGAAATTGTCGTGACGTACCCGGAGGCCCTGTTCGAACAGGTCGTTGCCCCCCGGGAACTGGTAAAAAGCCGGATTGAGCTCACGAAGGGCGAGGACCTCGACGTGGACACCATCATCACCGTCCTCGTGGAGTACGGCTTCAAGCGCCAGGAATTTGTTTATGAGCCCGGCCAGTTCAGTATTCGGGGCGGCATCATCGATATTTTCAGCTACGGCAACGAATACCCGTACCGCATTGAGCTTTTTGACGAGGAGATTGAGAGTATCCGGACTTTCGACCCCCTGGAGCAGCGCTCAGTTGACAGCGTAGAATACGTTTCCATCATCCCGAACATCAACACCAAATTTGAGCGGGATCAGAAAACGAGCATTTTCGAAGTGCTGCCGGACAACACCTTCATCTGGATGAAGGACTTTCAGCTGCTGCTCGACCGGCTCAATGAATGTTACCTGCGGGCCACGGAATTCGGGCAAAACCTGACCCTGATCGAAGACCAGGAACTGGCCGCTATTTTTCGGGACCGGGCCTTTATCCGCCCGGGTGAAGTCCTGGAAGATGTCCAGGAAAAACCACTCGTTTTCTTCACGAATTATCAGCAGTCCGTCCCCATCGATCAGACCATTGATTGCCGGGCAAAACCCCAACCAAGTTTCAATAAAAACTTTGACCTGTTGATCCGTAACCTCCTGGAGAATACTTCCGGCGGGTTAACGAATTTTATTTTTACTGACAACGTCAAACAGATCGAGCGCTTTTACTCGATTTTTCAGGATCTGAATGCCGGCGTTCGCTGGGATCCGATTAAGATCGCCATCCACGCCGGCTTTATCGATCCGGACATGCAGGCGGCTTGCTACACCGACCACCAGATTTTTGAACGCTACCACCGGTATCGCCTCCGGAAGGGATTTACCAAAGACAAAGCCCTGAGCCTGCGGATGCTCCGCGACCTGCAAACCGGAGACCTGGTGGTTCACCTCGACCACGGCGTCGGCCGCTTCTCCGGCCTGGAAAAGCTCAACATCGGTGGCCGGGAACAGGAAAGTGTCCGCCTCGTCTATAAAAACAACGACATTCTCTACGTCGGCATCAACAGCCTCCACAAGCTGAGTAAGTACAGCGGTAAGGACGGTACGCTGCCACGCCTCGACAAGATCGGCGGCGATGCGTGGAAGAACATGAAGACCCGGACGAAGAAAAAAATGAAGGACATGGCGGGTGAGCTGATCAAGCTCTACGCCAAACGAAAGGCGACGCCGGGCCATGCCTTCCCCCCAGACGGTTACCTGCAGAATGAGCTGGAGGCCAGCTTCATTTACGAAGACACCCCCGATCAGCTTTCGGCGACCAATGCCGTAAAGAAGGACATGATGGCTGCCAACCCGATGGACCGGCTGATCTGCGGCGACGTGGGTTTCGGGAAAACGGAGATTGCCCTGCGCGCCGCCTTTAAGGCGGCGGCGGACGACAAGCAGGTTGCCGTCCTCGTCCCGACCACCATTCTGGCCCTGCAGCATTACCGAACCTTCAGGGAACGGCTCGAGCCCTTCGGCATCCGCGTCGACTACGTCAACCGCTTCCGGTCTGCCCGCGAGAAAACCCAGATTTATCAAGACCTGGCGGAAGGGAAAATTGACATTCTGATCGGCACCCACGCTATTCTTTCCAATAAAGTCAAGTTCAAAGACCTCGGCTTGCTGGTTATTGACGAGGAACAGAAATTCGGGGTAAAGGCCAAGGAGAAGCTGCGGGCCATCCAGGTCAACGTCGATACGTTGACCCTCACGGCTACGCCGATTCCACGGACCATGCAGTTCAGCCTGATGAATGCGCGGGACATGTCGGTACTCCGTACCGCGCCGCCCAATCGCCAGCCGATTCACACGGAAGTGCGACAATTCAACGAGGAGATGATCAAGGAAGCGTTGGAAAACGAAGTTTTCCGGGGCGGCCAGGCCTTTTTTGTCCACAACCGGGTAAAAAATCTGACGGACATCATCGTCATGCTCCGCAAGCTCTGCCCCGACGTTCAGTTTGCCCAGGCGCACGGGCAGATGGACCCCAAAGAGCTGGAACAAACCCTGCTGGAATTCATCGATCGCAAGTACGATGTGCTGGTGTGTACCAACATCATCGAAACCGGCCTCGACATCTCGAACGCCAATACGATGATCATCAACAATGCCCATCAGTTCGGCTTATCGGACCTGCACCAGCTGCGGGGGCGCGTTGGCCGGTCCAATAAGAAAGCTTTCTGTTACCTGATCGCTCCACCAATCAGCGTCCTGACGCCGGAGGCCCGTAAACGCCTGCGCACGCTCGAGGAGTACAGCGACCTGGGTGCCGGCTTCAACATCGCGATGAAAGACCTTGACATCCGCGGGGCGGGTAACCTCCTGGGGGGGGAGCAGTCAGGCTTCATCGCCGATATTGGTTACGAGACGTACCAACGCATTCTGGAAGAAGCCGTCCGCGAGCTTAAACAGGGCGCTTTCAAGGATGTCTTTGCGGATCAGTTGACGGAAGTGTCAGATTTCGTCCGGGAGGTAAACATCGAAACGGACACGGAAATGCTGATCCCCACCAATTACGTGGAAAGTACTTCCGAACGACTTCGCCTGTACCAGCAACTGGACAGTTTGCCCGACGAAGCAGAACTCGCTAAGTTTGGGGAAAGCCTGGTGGACCGCTTCGGCAAAATCCCGGTTCAGGTGGAAGAGTTGTTCGACGGGCTGCGGCTGCGGTGGCTTTGCCGCCGGCTGGGCTTCGAGCGGCTTGTGCTGAAAAACAATAAGCTCCTGCTCTTCTTCGTCGAAGACCCACAGTCACTTTACTACGAATCTGACGGCTTCAAAGCCCTGAGTGACTTACTGGCCCGGGAGGGCAAGCTACGGGGCCTCCAGTTTAAGCAAACACCCCGCCGGCTCTCCCTCATCAAGGAAAACGTCCAGTCCCTCGACCAGGCACAGAAAGTACTGGAAGGGCTGGCCGTAAAGATGGAAGCTGCCGTGGAGGAGATGCGGGGGGAGGAACTGGTAAAGTAGGTACCCGTTCCGCTGCCAGGCCCCGCCCTGGCGTCGTGACAGGCCATTGCTTAGCGAAGGACTTGTCGCGCCAGCGCCTCGTTCAATTTTTCGAAGCCTTCCTTGGTCTCCGTCTTCAGTTTCTGGCGGAAGGGACCGACCAGCAGGCCGGTAAAGCGCTCACCGTGTTCAAAGGTGGTGGTACCATCGCCGTTGTCCGTCAGGAGAAAATAGTGTTCCCCGTCAAACAGTCCCGGGAAAAAAAGTTTTCCTTTCCAGCGTAGTTCCTGGTGAGGAGAAAACACGAGCACCCTGGGCTTGAAGGACATTCCGCCAGCCGTAATGGCGACCGTATTGCCCACGGCCCAGTCGCCGCTGGCCTCGGTAATGAAGGGGTTCCAGTCCGGGTAAGCCGCAAAATCCGTCAGCACCGCCCAGACCCTGGCGGGTGGAACGGCGAGTTGAATGGTTGTCTTTAGTTCTAACATGTCCCAAAGGTGCAGGGAAACGCTTTTGCCTTTTCTTGACATTTGTCAAGTCCTCGGAAAAAGTAACTTATTTCCGGATGCGGCTTAGCGTTTCCGGCGTCATGCCCAGCATCGAGGCCAGGTAATGCAGTGGCACCTGCTCGAAGAGTTCCGGTCTCCATTCCCGGAGCGCCTCGTACCGTTCCCGTGCCGAAAGGGACAAGAAGTTAAACACCCGATCTTCCAGGGTGGAAAAGCAGCGGCCCAGGAATTGCTTTTCGAGCACTTCCCAATTGGGTACGTACGCCGACATCCGCAGGTAATTCTCTTCCGGAAGAGTAGCCAGCACGCTGGGTTCGAGCGCCTCGATGTTCCAGCGGGCCGGGGCGGCGAAGAGTAGACAATTGAGATCAGCCACCAGGTATTCGGGCGTGAATATCCACTGCGTAATGTCTTTATCGCCGGCCGGAGCCCAACACCGGAGGTGCCCCTGGAGCAGAAAACCCAGTTTGCGCACTACCTGCCCCTGACGGAGAAAATGTTCCCCTTTCACCAGGGTGTCCCTGCGAAAAAGCGTACTCACTTCAGCGGCTTTTGCGGGTGGAAGACGCAAATTGGTTTGCAGTAGTTGGGGAAGTTGCATGGTTGAAAATTAATCAATCCAAGTGAGAAAATAACGCTTGACTCTACTGGTTTTCTTACCGTTGATTTCAAAATTCAACGACCGCATGCAATCAACAAAAACCGGAATGCCGGGATAGTAGTAATAGAAATAGTCATTGTCATCGACAATATCGTAGCTACTGGTTTCCAGTAACTCTTTGGCCACCTCATTGTCAAGACCAAGCCTGGTGAAATATTCCTGCAGGACTTCCCGGGTGTCCTCTTCGTCAAGTTCCACGATTTGTTTCAGGTGAGCATAGTCATTGGCAACGTCCAGGGTGTCAAAATAATAAATACCATTTCCCTCGACGTAGCCTTCCCCCAGATTATTGGGGTAATTTTCTGTGTACGTAAGGGTATCGAATGCCGGGAACTGGCTTCCCATTGGGTGAAGTAAGTGAATAAGCTCCACAAACATGTTGCTTTCGATATATTGCCGGCTGCGTAGCATGCTGAAGGTTAAATCAAGTGCCTTTTTTGTTTTCTGATGACGTTCCGGATCATTCCCCGTAGCGGCCAGAGCACTCTTCCTTAAGTCCTCAAGGTAAACCTCGAGGATGGCCTGGATTTCCTCCAGGTTTTCAATCTGCTGAAAACTGCCAACTTCATCCGTGGAGAATCGAATTTCCTCAAACTCTAAACTGCCCAATTGCTCGGAAGCCTCCCGGAAAGTCTCGTTCAACAATGCCTGGGTGGCTGCCGAGTTTTGGTATTCTTCAAAATGCCAGTTGACCAGATAAGACGTTTCCGTAGAATCCAGCACCACGAAAATGGCGGTGTAACGGGTAGTATCCGATTTCGTAAGGCTGTCCTGCTCAAATTGGAGGTCCCATTTTTCTACTTCGTAGCGGAGCGTATCCCCCTTGGCCCAGTAGGCAACGAAGGGAACGTAAGTAGTGGTATCAGCCATCAGGGAATCCGTCTGGGCCGTCAGCAGTAAGGGAAGAAATACCGTTAATAGGAAGAAGAAACGTAACATGGAATAGGGTAATTTAGGTGGAGCAAAAGTAAGCTTCTTCCAGGAGAGTGTCCAACGAATGAAAATGCGGGCAGTACCCGGGAGAAACGTAACAAATAGCCTACCTGCCACATTACGACCAGCCTAGCCGAACGCTCCCCCGTCATTCCGGGTTCTATGATAGAAAAAGCTAATCACCTGCCATGAAAATAATCACCTCGTTCCTTTTAGCCTTCGCCCTCCTGACGTGCGCACAGCCAACGACGCAGGGCAGGCAGCCCGTAGCCGGCGTTCCGGAAGCTACTTTTCTCATCGGCTACACCGGCGGCTGGGGCGGTGGCCCCGCTTACAAATTGGCAGGGGGCACCCTGTTTCAATCCGTGGAACAACGGGGGTTGGGCGGCGCTGACGCCATCGTCAATACCACCTTCAAACCTTTTGATTCTGCAACAGGTCTGCGCGCGCTGCGCGATCTCGCCAGGCAATATTCCGCGCAGACTTTTGCTAACGTTCCACCCAAGTTCGACTGTCAGGAAATGGCCTATGATGGCGTTTGCCCCTACTTTATCGTCGTACAAGACGGCCAGGTAAAAGCCTGGACGAAAAGCGAGGTCGATAAGGACCCGACCTTCCTTGCCTTTATGGAAAGCGTCGGCGAAGCCCTGACGAAGATGTGACCCCGTCTACTTCCGCTCCCACCGCGAAAAACGGTAAGCAAGCTCGTTTTTTCCGGAAGGCCGGTGGCCTTCGCTCCACACCTCCTCCCAGACCACCGGGTCTAATTTGGGAAAGAAAGCATCACCGCCTTCGATGTCCGCATCAACAATGGTGAGGTAGACTGTAGTGACCTGATCCAGGCTTTGCCGGTAAATTTCTCCGCCCCCAATGATGAAAGCCTCCTCTACCTCCGTAACCGCCGGGTGTGCCAGGGCCTCCTCCAGGCTGTGGCAGACCACGACACCACTGGCCACGAAGAAGGCATCCCGGGTCAGGATAATGTTCGTACGCTTCGGTAAGGGTTTGTTGCCAATCTCGTTGAAGGTCTTACGCCCCATGATGACGGGGTGCCCCAGGGTCACCCGTTTGAAATACTTAAGGTCGGCGGGCAGGTACCAGGGGATGTCCCCATCCTTTCCAATGGTCCCTTTACGGTCTGTAGCAACAATAGCGGAAAGCTTCATGGGGCGAAGATAAGCTGCTCTTGGAGCATTTTTCAGGGTACTGAGGCAGACGCCGGGAACAATCTTTACAAACCGATTGCCCCCTGCTCCCGCTGCACTTGGAGGACCGTCTCTCGCGGTACTTCCAGGTGCTGCAATTCCTGGCGATCCACGTAAAGCTTTTGGCGCAAGACAAAGGGAGTTATATCAACAATGCGTTGTACCATTTCAGTGCCAAAACGCCGCAGCGTTTGCCCTTTTATCCCGATCTGGATGGCCTTCCGACGGAGTGGATTTCCGTAGGGATCGTGGTCCGGATCCCACTGCAAGCGCACTTCGCTGTTGGCTAAACTGGCCCTCCAGGTTTCCTCGCGCTGGTGGATGTCCGGTTGAAAAGAGCTGAATACGGCCCGTTGCAGGATGTCTTCCCAGTCTTTCCTACGTAAATAGATGGCCAGCACACGCTCCTGATTAGTCTTTTGCCCCCAGCCACAGCGATACATCATCCAGAGGAAGTTTGGTTTGATCCAGGACATACGATTATAGCTGAAGGCCGCGCCGCCAAACTGTTGATTGGCTACGGCAAAATCCGCTATTGCATGATTATAAGCTTGATACACCACTATTTCTTCTTCTGTATGGTAGGCTACCAGGTGCCGCCCGGCTTGTGGCAACCGGTCCTTGTAGGATAGGTAAGGTTCAAGCTCTATTCTGTTACCGGAGCTACCGGAAACTTTAATTTTTCGACCTTTTCGACTACGCTCCCGTCCCCAATTATCGAGGCGTTTACGGGCGTACCCCGCCAGAATTTCATCCTCCCCACCGGCAAGCCGGAGCAAGTAGCTGCGGGCTTCTTCCGTTCCGATATCCGCCAGTGCCCATACACATTTACGGGATATGGGTTTGTAATCGAATTCGGGAATTTCACCACCGATCAATTCGGCAAAAAGAAAAGCTGCCGAATCCGGATGGGCCTCATACTGAAAGTTCGTCGCCAATTGATCATGTAGCTGATGCCAACGCTCCCGAAACAGCCGCTGATCATAAACACGCAATTCCCGCTCCGTAATTCCGGTACGATCAAGATCAGAGTAAGACCATACACGGTGGGGATCCCGGCTGGTCAGCATTCCGGTAAAAGCCCGGTCGAAATTAACTCTTGGGTCCATTTTTTCGTTTTAAGACTACTGATGATCCACCACACTGCTAGACAAATGCGAGCGCTCGCATTTGTCTAGCAGTATCGATGATCCATTATGATCCACCCGTACAGACAAACGTACTGATTAACGCTGAAGGTTGCACCCAGGCGCAGCAGGCCAAGCGCAGCCTCGTCACTCAAACCATTACCTTTGCCCCACCATCCCCGCAATTTTTTCTCTTGACGCTTCTTGAACAAACAACGCTGCCTTCTTCCGGTACCATTTACGCGGACATCGTGCTGCCGCTGGCCCTGCGGCAGAGTTATACCTATGCAGTACCCGAGCAAATGGTGACCCAGCTGAAACCGGGGCTACGCGTGGAGGTGCAATTCGGGCGGAGCAAGCATTACACGGGTGTTGTCCTGCGGCTGCACGGCAAACACCCCGGGCATAAAGCGAAGCCGATTCTCAGTGTCATTGACCTGGAGCCCCTCATTACCGCAAAGCAGTTACAACTGTGGGAGTGGATGGCGGGATACTACGCCTGTACGGTTGGCGAAGTGATGGCCGCGGGCCTGCCCAGCCACCTGAAGCTGACCAGCGAAACGATCATCACCCTCGGTCCGCTCTTCAGCGACGATGCCACCCAGCTTGATGACCAGGAATACCTCATCGTGGAAGCCCTTACGCTCCAGCAGGAATTGTCGCTGAAGGACGTCCGGGACATTCTACAGAAGAAAACCGTGTACCCTGTTATCCGGCGGTTGCTGGACCGGCGGATCATCTTCCTCAAGGAAGAACTTCAGGAGCGGTACAAGCCGAAGGTGGTCAATTGTGTCCGCTTCAGCCCGGCTTACCGTACGGAAGCGGAGCAAATCGCTGCTTTTGACCTGGTGAACCGGTCGGAGCACCAGACAGCTGTTTTGCTGGAGTACCTGCAGGTCTCCCGCACGCTGCCTTTCGTCCGGCGCACCGACCTGACCAAACGTACCGGAGCCCCTGATGGCGCCATCAAAGCTATGGTCAAGAAGGGAATTTTCGAGTTTTACGAGCGGGAAGTCAGCCGGATCAGTGGTGCGGAAGGGGAAACGGAGATGGCCCAGACGCTGGCGGAGCAGCAGGTACGGGCGCTGACGCAGGTGCAGGAATTTCACGACGCCGGCCGCCCCGTATTACTCCACGGCGTCACTGGCAGCGGTAAAACAAGGGTGTACCTGGAGATGATGCAAGCCATCATCGAACGGGGCAGCCAGGTCCTTTACCTCTTACCCGAAATTGCCCTTACCGGCCAGATTGTGAAACGCCTCCAACGGGTGCTGGGGGATAACATCGCCGTATACCACAGCCGGCTCAACAATATGGAGCGGGTAGAGATCTGGAAGGCCGTTCAGGCCGGTACGCTTTCCGTGGTCGGTCCACGCTCCGCCTTATTCCTCCCCTTTACCAACCTGGAGTTGGTCATTGTTGACGAAGAACACGACTCCAGCTACAAGCAGCACGAGCCCAATCCCCGCTACAACGGTCGCGACGTTGCCGTCTACCTGGCTTACCTCCACGGAGCCCATACCATCCTCGGAACCGCCACCCCCAGTCTGGAGAGTTGGGAAAATGCGCGCCTGGGCAAGTACGGGCTCGTTTCCATGCCCCAACGTTTTGGCGGCCTGGCCCTGCCCAAGGTAATGCTGGCCGATGCCCGCGAGGAAGATGAGCACGGCAACCGCCACGCCTTTTTCACCCCCACCCTGCTGCGGGAGATCAGGGCGACGCTGGAGCGGGGCGAGCAGGTCATCCTGTTCCAGAACCGGCGGGGCTTCGCCCCCGTCTATTTCTGCGCTACGTGTGAGCACACCATCGAGTGCGTCAACTGCGACGTCAGCCTCACGTACCATAAGTTTCAGCACCGCCTGCGCTGCCATTGCTGCGGCTATTCCGCCACTCCCCCGGAGAGCTGCCCCGCTTGCGGAGAGCCGCAGATGAACCTGGGAGGCACCGGCACCGAAAAAATCGAGGACGAACTGAAAATATTCCTCCCCGACGCCCGGCTCGGGCGTATGGACGCCGACACCGTACGCGGAAAAAATGCCCTGGCCTCCCTCCTGGCCCGTTTCGAAGAAGGGGAGCTGGACATCCTGGTCGGCACGCAGATGGTGACGAAAGGGCTGGACTTCGAACGCGTAGGCCTGGTCGGAATCATCAGCGCCGATCAACTGTTGCGATTTCCCGATTTCCGGGCGGACGAGCGGGCCTTCCAGCTGATGACCCAGGTAGCCGGCCGGGCCGGCCGGAAGCACGCCCAGGGCCAGGTAATCATCCAGGCCATGGAACGCGCACACCCCGTATTAACGGATGTACTCAACGACGACTTCCCTCGTTTTATCGCGCGCGAAGCCGCGCACCGGTCCGAGCACCGTTTCCCGCCTTTCGTAAAAATGATCAACCTGCAGTTCCGCCACCCTAAGCGGGCCACCGTGGAAGAAGCCGCGAAGCTGACCGGCACCTGGCTGCATCACCATCTCTCCGGCATGGTGGACGGGCCCTTCGAACCAAGCGTTGCCCGCCTGCGCACCTACTACCTGCAGGATATGGTAATCCGGATCGATCAACCTTCGGGGAAAGAACTGGCACGGGTGAAAGGCGTACTCCGGGCCGCCGTAGATAAACTCGGCCAAACCGAACGCCTGAGTGGCGTTAAAGTGGTGATTGATGTTGACCCCTATTAATGGTAAGTGGGTAAGCGCCCGGCCCTCCAGGCTTTTGCCGGCACCTGCGGCCGCGCCCCGAAAACACCATGGAAGCGCCCGCTAATAAGTTGGCGGGATGGTGGCCGGCAAGGGCAACCGCGCCTCCACCTGTGGCAATTTTCTGAAATAAAAAAGCCCGGTCCGCTACTGGACCGGGCTTCTAAAGTCATCCCTATGATACTCTAAACGAGTAATTATGCTCTAATATAGGGGCATCACGGGAGCTAATTTCAGTTTCAGAAGCCACCTTTAGGGAGCGGTGTAGGTTTTGGTGGGAGCGGGGTTACTTTCCTGACCGCACGGAACCTCCGGAGCTGGTATCCGAATCAACTCGTGGAGAACCACCGTAACGAACGGTACCGCCCGAAGAGGCATCAGCATCTAATTGTTCGGTGACGTAAAGGTAGATGCCGCCACCACTGCTGGCTGCGGCCCGGCCCCGCTTCACCCGGCAATCTCCGGCCTTGATCCGGCCGGAACTGCTGGCCTTCGCCCGGATGCTTTCCCCGGAACCGGCCAATTCTATTTTCCCGGAGCTGCTGGCTTCCAGACGAATATCCTCGCCGGAAAAATCCAACCCGACAATATCTGCCGAGCTGCTCACCTTTACCTCCAGGTCATTACCGCGGAAAGCGCCGGAGAATTCAATTCTTGAGCTGCTGCTGGCTTTTACGTAATCCAGCTCATTCATCGTTACGTAGACCCGGACCGGCTCGTGGTTACTGATGTTGATGTTGTCGGTAAAACCAATGGTCAGGCGACCGCCGGAAACTTCCGTTTTAACGTATTCCTGGAGGTTACTCTCTGCCTCTACCCGTACACCGGGAGCACCTTTGCTGACTTCAACGTAGAAGGAACAGCAAGTCTGGATTCCGGTGAAGGCAGCCACGCTGCGGGTTTTAGTCGTTACGTCGCCGTTTCCTTTAATGCGCGTACGGTTGCCCCAATTCTGGGCGGCGACCCCGGCGGTAAAGGCCAGAACAAGCAGGAGGGTGAATAATTGTCTCATGGTTTGGATGATTTTGTCTTTAGAGACGATGCTTACCCGCCAGGGTTGCACTGCCCTTTAGCTAAACCATCACGCATTTAAAACCCCTTCGGGTGTGCATTGTCCCACGCGGTTACCCGCTGGTAAGCGGCGGCGGCATCAATGATGGCCTGCTCGCCGAACAACCGGCCCGTAAAGGTGATGCTGGTGGGCGTCCCCTCCGCATTCAGACCATTGGGTACGGAGATGGCCGGATGACCGGTCAGGTTAGTAATGAACAGGCTGTTGGAATGCCAGCTGGGGCTCACGTACACCTCCACGTCGGCCTCCTCCAGGATCCGGTCAACGTCTTCCATCAGCTGCCGCCGCAGGCGGTTGGCCTGCACGTAGGCGACGGCCGGTACGAAATGTGCCGTCCGGAATACATTCGGCCAGGCGTTGCGGATCTGGCGGGTGAGTTCATCATCCCGGTTACTACGGGTGAGGGCTTCGAAGGCGGCGGCGGCTTCCACACTAAGCACAAAGCGGATGTCGGGTTCCTCGGGCAATTCGATGGGTACCAGCTCGTAGCCCAGCCCCCGCAGGGTTTCCAGGACCAGCGAATCCTGGTCATGAAAGGGGTAATCCCGCTCCATCCGGGATTTGTAGTAGCCAATCCGCTGGCCCTTCCTGACCAAACCCGGCAGTTCATACTGGAAGCCTGCCTTGATGGCGTGACCATCCCGCGGGTCATAGTGGCCAATGGCGGCCAGCACCAGGCCCGCATCTGCTGCAGAACGGGTGATGGGGCCGATTTTGTCCATCGTCCAGCTCAGGGCCATGGCCCCGTACCGGCTGACGCGGCCAAAGGTGGGGCGTAGCCCCGTCGTTCCGCAAACAGTACTGGGGGAGACGATGCTGCCCAATGTTTCGGTGCCGATGGCGAAGGGTACCAGGCCGGCGGCAACTGCGCTGGCGGAGCCGGCGGAGGAGCCGGAAGAGCCCTGGGTCGTATCCCAGGGGTTTCGTGTTTTTTCGCCGTACCAGACGTCGCCCCAGGCCAGGGCCCCCATACTCAGTTTGGCCACCAACACCGCACCGGCTTCGTCGAGCTGTTCAATCACGGATGCGTCGAGGTCCAGCACCTGATCCCGGTAGGGTTGAGCCCCCCAGGTCGTGGGGTAGCCTTTGGCTGCCAGCAGGTCCTTAGCCCCGTAGGGAATACCGTGCAGGTAGCCCCGGTATTTACCTTCGGCCAGTTCTGCGTCCATCTTATCCGCTTGTGCCAGGGCACGTTCCTCCGTCAGCGTGATCACGCAGTGCAAGGTGGGGTCATGTTGCTTTAGTCGCTTGAGGAAATACTCCGTCAACTCGCGGCTGGTTAGCTGCCGGTTAAAAATCATACCCGCCAGTTCCTCCACGGTTTTCCACTGCAGGTCTTCCATGGTCTCCGGGCTTGCCGGCGGGGCTGCGGGCAGCTGCAGGGGCGGGGCCGCAGGTGCAGAGATGGTTGGGTCGGCCGGCAATTGCTCCGGCCGGAGCACGGGGTTGAAGACGATGGCCGGGGCCAGGCCGTTATCGATGTTCGCCTGGCCGAGCTTTAGCAGGGTTTCCTGCTGGTCCTGCAGGTCCGTCAATCCCAGTTCAATTTCCTCCGCATCCCAAAAATCAAGGCCCAGGACTTTTGCCGCCGTCTCCACGTCGGCGGGGGTAAGCGCTTCGTTGAGGGCCATACCGGAGGCGAAGAGCAGGAGAGCGGTAAACAGGCCAAGCAGTAGTTTCGGGGTGGTCATAGATCACTGGTTTTCAAGATGCGCATTGGGAACGACTAATTATCTTTAGCCTCCCTGAAATAAATACCCTAAAGAATGAAATGTTTACCCTGTTTAACCCTCTGGCTGTTATTAATTGCCGGATCCCTGCCGGCCCAGGAGGGCAAGGTAGTCGTCAGCACCAATAAAAATACGCGCGGAGAGGAAACCAGTCTTGTCTTCACGGCCAACAACCAATCCGTGGCCAGGCAAACCATTATCCTGGAGCTTGAGGGCGGGCGTTATGGCCGGGCAGACGGCGGACTGCCCGTCATCAGGGTCCTGCAACCCGGCACCAACCGGCTGCTTACTTTATCGGAGCTTCAGCAAAGTCCTGGTTACGGCTTCACCTGGGTGTCGGGCTGTTTAGAGACCAGGCCCAGTCCCGTGACGTACCTCTTGCCCGTTGCCCCCGGCAAATCCACCAAAATAGATACGCTGTACAATGTCGAAGAGACCTACCTGGGGAAGGCGTCTCCCAAAAACTGGTCCGCCTACGCGCTGACGGCCCAGCCCGGTGATACTATCTATGCCTCCCGACGCGGAATGGTAATCGAGGTGGAAGAAAGTATGCCACGCTCCACCACGGAAGGAATTTCTTACGCAAGTGCCCGTAATTTCGTGGTTGTCGAGCACGAAGATTGCACCCGGGGCCGCTACGAGCTTTTTGCCGAAAACGCCGTTGCCCCCCAGCCGGGTGAGTGGGTAGAGGCAGGATCTCCACTTGGTACCGTAATGGATGGCAGCAATTACCTGAACGGTACCCAAATACGTTTTTCCGTTTATTATCCTGACATCACCCGAACGATGATGCAGGAAATGCGCAAGTTTAACAACATCACCTATCCCAATGCTTACGTAAAACCAGCCTTTTACGGGGTGAAGGACCTGAGAGCCCGCAGTACTTACCGCAGTGAACACCCGGAGTCCGTCATCTTTCAGGAGATGAGCAAGCGGGACATCAAGAAGTGGAAAAAGGCGCAGGGTAGGTAAAGACCGCCAGTCCGTTTGATCATTGCCGCTGCTGCCCTCCCCTTTGCACCTGCGGCCGCGCCTGATGGACAGGCATAAAAAAGCCCGCTCAGTCTTGAAGACCAGGCGGGCGAAAGGAAACAGACGACTTTTACTTTTTTTGTCCGAAGACGACCGTCAGTCCCCCCGTCAGGTAACTCGTCGTACCAATATTGCGACCGGAAAGGACCGATCCGTAGCCAAAACTGACGCCGGCAGTGGTGTTGAGCGGCATGAAAGCGGTGAACCCGATACGGGTATAGTCTACCTTCGTCTCGGGAAAGTTGCCGGTAAAGCCTGGGCCCATGATGTCAACGCCGGCGCTGGAAGATTGATAGTCCACCCAACCGTCTACGTAAAAGAAGCCGCCGGCATACCCGAGTTTTGCCATGGCCGTTACGGCATTGGGAACGTCGAAACTGCCGTCTTCACTGATGCCCAGGTTGTCATCAGCTTTCCCACGCAGGCTGTATCCGGCGATGGCGGTGGCGAAAAAGCCGGACTTCAGCTGGTAGTGTCCGCCCAGTTTGACCTCGGCGGTGGTCGCACCGCTTCCGATGGAGAGGATGCCGTTTGGCTCGTAGTTGCCCGGCAGGGAGAAACCTGCGGAGGCCAGTCCGTCTAACTGCCCACCGGCTACTGAGACGCTGAACGGGCGGTAATGCGCCATTACGCTTACGTCCTGCAGACCGGATTGCTGCAACGCGCCGTTAACCGGATCGGGGCCACCCTCTCCGTTGGTATCGATGTAGGGTACATTAACGATCAGGTTCAGGTTATCCGTCACGCCGTACTTGCCGTAGAGATTATAAATCCTCTGGGTTATTTTTCCGTGTACCGGTACCCGCTCCGAGAGGTTTTCCCCCACGTAGAAATCATCAAATGTTCCTACGGTTGCACCGCCGGTGAGGGTGAGCCGTCCTTGCGGGTGAAAGAATCCATCAACAATACCCTGTCCGGTCAGTGTGCTTACGCAACAACAGGCCAGCAGGAAGCAGAGGAGGGTAAATTTATTGGTAGTCATGTTCGAGGTTTTACCAGGTTAGCAAAGTATCGAACAACCAGGGGGGCTTTACTGTCAGGCTTCCCGTAAGTGGATTCGATGACTACCATACGCAAAAACCTGTTCCTGCGGATTCAGACGACCCACAGCAAACCCCTCACCTCACCCTTT
>JAUIIF010000024.1 GCA_030431945.1 Bacteroidia bacterium
TTTACCGTTGAAAGCGGAATGAAGATGGTGGCCGGAACGGCTCGTTCTATGGGAATCACCGTTGAAGGAACGGCCCCCTGGGAAGCTTAAGATAGTTGTAGGCGGATACGGTTCAACCGATCAAAACCGCCTAATCACTACGCTTTCCTTTCGAAACCAAAAATCATAACGTTGGTACTTCACGTACTGACAGAAGGGAGCGCATCCATTCGGATGCGCGTCATTTACCTCAAACTATTTAATTATGGCTAAACTTAGTAAAGCACGGAAAGCCGCTGCCGAAAAGATCGATGCCGAAAAGCAGTACCTTCTTGCCGATGCCGTAGCGCTCGTCAAAGAAGTGAATACGGCTAAATTCGACGCATCGGTAGACGTTCACGTACGTCTCGGTATCGACCCCCGTAAAGCTGACCAGGCCCTGCGTGGAACCGTTACCCTGCCTCACGGCACCGGTAAGGTGAAGCGGGTACTGGCATTCGTAACCCCGGATAAGGAACAGGAAGCACTTGACGCTGGTGCCGATTTTGTCGGCCTGGACGATATGGTCGCTAAGGTTTCTGACGGCTGGACTGACTTTGACGTTGTGGTGGCTATGCCCCAGACAATGGCTAAAGTAGGTCGCCTTGGTCGGGTACTCGGTCCCCGTGGCCTCATGCCTAACCCTAAGACGGGTACGGTAACTATGGACGTAGCTTCGGCTATCTCTGACGTCAAAGGAGGTAAGATTGCCTTCCGGGTGGACAAGTTCGGAATCGTTCACTCCAGCATCGGTCGGGTAGGATTCTCGCCCGAGCAGCTGGCGGATAACGCTACTGAGCTTATCTCCACCTTGGTACGGATGAAGCCATCCAGTGCCAAAGGCGTTTACATGAAGTCCCTGGTACTGGCTTCCACGATGAGCCCCGGTATCAAGGTTGACCCGAAACCCTTCCTTTAACCGTCCCTCAAACTAACTTACCATGACTAAGACAGATAAAGCGGCGGCTATTGAAGCGCTGAAGGAACGTTTTGAGAATAACGAATTCTTCTACATTGCCGACGCCTCGACCCTTACGGCCGAGAAAACTACCGAACTGCGCGGAAAACTCTTTGAAAAAGGAATTTCCATGCAGGTCGTTAAAAACACCCTGGCCCGCAAGGCCCTGGAGCAAATGCCGGAAGAAGGTAACTATGCAGCCGTTTTTGGCGCGCTGAAAGGCCCTACCGCATTACTCTTTACCGAGGTTGCTAACGCACCCGCCAAAGTCATCAAGGAATTCCGTGGTGAAGATGGTGAGCGTCCTATCCTCAAAGCCGCTTACATCGCCAGCGCAGTCTATGCAGGCGACGATCAGCTTGCTACACTTGCCAAGCTGAAGTCCCGCGAAGAAATGCTCTCCGATGTCCTCACCCTCCTCGAGAGCCCGATGAAGAACCTCCTCGGATCCCTCAACAGCGGTGGTGGCAAAATTGCCGGCATTCTCAAAGCGCTCGAAGAGCGTGAGGCCTAGCCTCAACAGTTGTGTCGGTCTGGTAGGCCAGTCATACTCACAAAATGAGTATCCCCCGACTACCGAACTGCACTGCTACATTTAATCATTGGCTTCCAAGCTGATATACGCGATCTACTCGTAAATCACTTATTAAATACATTTTTATTATGGCAGACGTAAAAGCAATCGCCGAATCGCTCGTAGAACTTACCATCAAGGAAGTAACCGAGCTCGTAACTATCATGAAGGACGAGTATGGCATTGAGCCTGCTGCTGCCGCTGTTGCCGTTGCCGGTGGTGGTGGAGGTGGTGGTGGCGAAGCCGCCGCTGCAGCTAAGACTGACTTCGATATCGAACTGCAATCTGCCGGTGGCAGCAAGCTGAAGGTAGTGAAGGAAGTAAAGACCCTGCTGGGTCTCGGCCTTAAAGAAGCGAAAGAACTTGTTGACAGCGCTCCAGCTGTGATCAAGGAAGGTGTTGCCAAGGACGAAGCCGAAAGCATCAAAGCCGCTCTCGAAGAGGCTGGTGCTACGGTGGAGCTGAAGTAATTCAGTCGCTCCCTGACCAAGAAATAGTGGGGGGCAATGCCTCGGCGTTGCCCCCGCTACTTCTTATCCTGCAAAAGGCGCAACGGGCGCTTTTTGACGGCTTAGCGGACGTTGTGGTCTGGCTAGGCTGTTTGCGTATAAAGAATTGTCGGAATGACAAAACTTTTCGGGCTGAAAAATTGTCTTATTAATTCGCAATCCCGAATCCCGCGGCCAGGCATCTATACCTGGCTCCCCAATAAATCCCCTCAGGACTTGTCCACCGCGGACGGACCGGACCTGGGCCAAATATAAAGGAAAACTGCTAATGACGTCAAACGGCCAGATCCTTAATGCTGAAGAACAACGGGTAAGCTTCGGTAAAATTAAGCTGACTGATCATTCCCCTGATCTCCTTGAAATCCAACTTAAATCATTCCAGGAATTTTTCCAGCTGGAAACGACGCCCGAAAATCGGGCTTTGGAAGGTTTATACCGGGTGTTTCAGGAAAACTTCCCCATCTCCGATACTCGGAACATCTTTAACCTCGAATTCCTTGATTACTTCGTCGATCCCCCTCGCTACACCATCCCTGAGTGTATGCAGCGTGGCCTGACGTACAGCGTGCCGCTGAAGGCCAAGCTCCGCTTGTCTTGTAACGATGAGGAGCACGTGGATTTCAAAACCATCGAACAGGATGTATTCCTCGGAAACATCCCCTACATGACCCCCAAGGGAACCTTCGTGATCAACGGAGCCGAACGGGTCATCGTGTCCCAGCTACACCGTAGCCCGGGCGTGTTCTTCGGTCAGAACTTCCACCCCAACGGAACGGCTATCTATTCTGCCCGGGTAATCCCATTCAAAGGGGCCTGGATGGAATTTGCCACCGATATCAATACGGTGATGTATGCCTACATCGATCGTAAAAAGAAATTCCCCGTAACCACGCTGCTGCGTGCCATCGGATTCGACAGCGATAAATCCATCCTTGACCTCTTCGGCCTGGCCGATGAAGTCCCCAACACCCGTGAAGCACTTACTGGTGCCATCGGCCGTAAACTGGCTGCCCGCGTACTACGGGCCTGGACGGAAGATTTCGTTGACGAAGATACCGGCGAACTGGTCATCCTCGAGCGTAACGAAATCATTCTGGAGCGCGATACGGTACTGACCGAAGACAACATTGAGGAAATCCTCGGTGCTGACGGTATCGAAAACGTCATCCTGCAGAAGGAAGATGTTGGAATGGACTACAGCATCATCTACAATACGCTGCAGAAAGATCCTTCCAGCTCTGAAATTGAAGCTGTACAGTACATCTACCGTCAGCTCCGTGGCAGTGATCCACCCGATGAAGAAACTGCCCGTGGTATTATCGATAAGCTGTTTTTCAGCGACAAGCGGTACAACCTCGGTGAGGTAGGACGTTACAAAATTAACCGGAAGCTGAACGCCGGTACGGACGACGAAACGCTGGTCCTGACCAAAGAGGACATCATCGCCATCGTTAAGTACCTCGTGGCACTGATGAACCAGCGCGCCGAGATCGACGATATCGATCACCTCAGCAACCGTCGTGTGCGTACCGTTGGGGAGCAGCTTTACGCTCAGTTTGGCGTAGGTCTGGCCCGGATGGCGCGTACGATCCGTGAACGGATGAATGTCCGTGACAACGAAGTATTCACGCCGATCGACCTGATCAACGCCCGCACCCTCTCCAGCGTCATCAACTCCTTCTTCGGTACCAGCCAGCTTAGCCAGTTCCTCGACCAGACGAACCCGCTCTCTGAAATTACCCACAAGCGGCGGATTTCTGCACTCGGACCAGGCGGTCTGAGCCGGGAGCGCGCCGGCTTCGAGGTGCGCGATGTTCACTACAGCCACTATGGCCGTCTGTGTACGATCGAGACACCTGAAGGACCGAACATTGGTCTGATCTCCACCCTCTGTGTTCACGCCAAAGTGAACAAGATGGGCTTCCTGGAAACCCCCTACCGTGCCGTTAAGGACAGCCAGGTGGTTATGGAAGGGGACCCGATCTACCTGAGTGCTGAAGGGGAAGACTTTAAGAAAATTGCTCAGGCCAACTCCCCGATTACGGAGAAAGGCGCTTTTGTGGACGATGTGGTGAAGGCCCGCGATCACGGTGACTTCCCCGTACTGGAACCAAGTGAGCTTGAATACATGGACGTAGCTCCGAACCAGATTGTAGGGGTTTCTGCCTCCATGATCCCGTTCCTGGAGAACGATGACGCCAACCGTGCCCTGATGGGCTCGAACATGCAGCGTCAGGCCGTTCCCCTGCTGCGCCCCGCCAGCCCGATCGTCGGTACCGGCCTCGAAGGCAAAGTTGCCCGCGATAGCCGCATGCTGATCAATGCCGAAGGGGATGGTGAGGTAGAATACGTAGATGCCAACGAAATCATCGTTCGCTACGAGCGCACGGATGAAGACCGTCTGGTGTCCTTCGAAGATGACCGGATCACTTACACCCTGACCAAGTTCCTGCGGACAAACCAGGGAACCTGCGTTAACCTGAAGCCAATCGTCCGGCGTGGACAGAAGGTCCGCAAAGGACAGATCCTTTGTGATGGTTACGCTACGGAAAAAGGCGAACTCGCCCTTGGCCAGAACATGAAGGTTGCCTTCATGCCCTGGAAAGGTTACAACTTCGAGGATGCCATCGTACTCTCCGAGCGCGTTGTTCGCGAAGACATCTTTACTTCCCTGCACATCGAACACTTCGAAATGGATGTTCGGGATACGAAGCTGGGCGAGGAAGAACTGACGAACGATATTCCCAACGTATCCGAAGAGGCAACCAAGGACCTCGATGAGAACGGTATCATCCGGGTCGGTGCCTGGGTAAAGGAAGGAGATATCCTGATCGGTAAAATCACGCCAAAGGGCGAGAGTGACCCGACGCCGGAAGAAAAGCTCCTCCGTGCCATCTTCGGTGATAAAGCCGGTGACGTCAAAGACGCCTCCATGAAGGCCAGCCCCTCTCTCAAGGGGGTAGTGATTGGTAAGGACCTCTTCAGTAAGACGAAGAAAGACCAAAGCCAGAAAGACGCTGAGAAGATCAAACTCCAGAAGCTGGAGGATGAGCACAAGATTAACCTGAATAAGCTGAAGACCCTGCTGGTCGACAAGCTCGACAAGTTAGTTCGCGGCCGTGCCAGTCAGGGCGTAAACACGATCTACGGTGAGCCCGTCGTACCGAAAGGAGAGAAGTTCACCCAATCGCTGCTACGCGACCTGGACTACACCTCCATCGATTACAGCAACTGGACCACGAGTGAAGACCTCAACGGCCTGATTGCCCGCCTGCTGCACAACTTCAGCATCAAGGTGAATGAAGAAGTGGGCCGCTACAAGCGGGAAAGCTTCAACATCAGTGTTGGTGATGAACTCCCCGCCGGTGTGCTGAAACTGGCCAAGGTTTACCTGGCTAAGAAGCGGAAGCTGAAGGTAGGGGATAAGCTGGCCGGTCGTCACGGTAACAAAGGAATCGTTTCCCGCATCGTGCGCGATGAGGACATGCCCTTCCTGGAAGACGGTACGCCGGTTGACATCATCCTCAACCCACTCGGGGTACCTTCCCGGATGAACCTCGGCCAGATCTTTGAAACCGTCCTTGGTTGGGCTGGTGAAAAACTGGGTATGAAGTTCGGTACGCCCATCTTTGACGGTGCCAGCCAGGCAGAAATCGAGGAGTACATCCAGCAGGCGAAATTGCCAAGCCTGGGGCAAACTTACCTCTTCGACGGGGAAACGGGAGACCGTTTCCACCAGCTTGCAACCGTTGGGGTAATCTACATGCTCAAGCTCAGCCACATGGTGGATGACAAGATGCACGCTCGCTCCATCGGCCCCTACTCCCTCATTACGCAGCAGCCGCTGGGTGGTAAGGCACAGTTCGGTGGCCAGCGCTTCGGCGAAATGGAAGTGTGGGCCCTGGAGGCCTTCGGTGCCTCCAATATCCTGCAGGAGCTGTTGACCATCAAGTCAGATGACATCCAGGGACGTGCCAAGGCTTACGAAGCCATTGTCAAAGGTGATAACCTGCCGGAACCAAACATTCCGGAGTCCTTCAACGTACTGGTGCACGAACTTCGTGGCCTGGCGCTGGACGTCAAGTTTGACTAAGGGAGCTCATTCCTGGCCTCTTTCCCCGGGAAAGGGGAGAAATCGTTCTTCAAACGGAAGAGCGCATTAATTTAAAGATAGCTTTCAGGGCGCGGACGCAGGTGCAAAATTTGTTCGTCGGCCGAGCGGGGTGCTAGCCCGGTCTCGTCCAGCGAATATTGTACCGGGTTCCTTCCGGCCGGCAGACGAGTCCGCTCGCGCCGCGGCCGGTAACCTTCACTGCACCCGCGTTCGCGCCCGAAAAAGCCTCCTTATAAAAACAAATATGGCATTCAAAAAGACTAACAGCATCCAGAAGCAGGACTTTGACGCCATCACCATCAGCCTGTCAAGCCCGGACGAAATCCTGGAGCGCAGCTTTGGTGAGGTGCTGAAGCCTGAGACCATCAACTATCGCTCCTACAAACCGGAGCGTGACGGTCTTTTCTGTGAGCGCATTTTCGGTCCCGTAAAGGATTACGAGTGTTACTGTGGTAAGTACAAGCGTATCCGCTACAAGGGTATTGTCTGTGACCGTTGTGGTGTTGAGGTTACGGAGAAGAAAGTCCGTCGTGAGCGCATGGGCCACATCCGCCTCGTTGTTCCCGTGGTGCACATCTGGTTCTTCAAGAGCCTGCCAAACAAGATCGCTTACCTGCTTGGGTTCAGTTCCAAGAACCTGGAAAGCATCATTTACTACGAGCGCTACGTGGTCATTAACCCCGGTATCCGGGAAAGTGACGAGATTCATCATAAAGCCCTGATTACCGAAGAGCAGTACCTCGACATCCTCGAGACGCTGCCGGTGGAAAACCAGCAGCTGGAGGATGGCCATCCGGACAAATTCGTCGCCAAAATGGGCGCCGAAGCGGTCCGGGACCTGCTCGAAGGCCTGGAACTGGCCACGTTGAGCGATCAACTCCGCCACCAGGCTAATACCGAAACCAGCCAGCAGCGTAAGAGCGAGGCACTCAAGCGCCTGCGGGTAGTTGAGGCTTTCCGTGATGCACAGAAGCACATTGTGAATAAGCCGGAATGGACGATCATCCAGTACCTGCCCGTTGTTCCGCCGGAACTGCGCCCGCTGGTACCCCTGGATGGCGGACGTTTTGCTTCTTCTGACCTTAACGACCTTTACCGCCGGGTAATCATCCGTAACAACCGCCTCAAGCGCTTGTTGGAGATCAAGGCGCCGGAGGTTATCCTGCGTAACGAAAAGCGGATGCTGCAGGAGGCTGTTGACAGCCTCTTTGACAACAGCCGGAAATCCAACGCCGTAAAGGCGGAAGGTGGCCGCGCACTGAAGTCTCTTTCCGATATCCTGAAGGGTAAGCAAGGACGTTTCCGTCAGAACCTGCTCGGTAAGCGTGTTGACTACTCCGGTCGTTCCGTTATCGTGGTGGGCCCGACGCTGAAGTTGCACGAATGTGGTATTCCCAAGGGAATGGCCGCCGAGCTCTTCAAGCCGTTCGTGATCCGTAAGCTCATCGAGCGTGGTATCGTGAAGACGGTTAAGTCCGCCAAGAAATTGGTGGACCGCAAAGAACCCGTGATCTGGGAAATCCTGGAAAACATTCTGAAGGGGCACCCCGTAATGTTGAACCGGGCACCAACCCTGCACCGTCTTTCTATCCAGAGCTTCCAGCCGAAGCTGATTGAAGGCAAAGCGATTCAGCTTCACCCGCTCGTTTGTTCGGCGTTTAACGCTGACTTTGACGGTGACCAAATGGCCGTGCACGTACCGCTGAGCCAGGCTGCGATCCTGGAAGCACAGGTGTTGATGCTCTCCAGCCACAACATGCTGAACCCACAGAACGGTACCCCGGTTACCCTGCCTTCACAGGATATGGTACTGGGCCTCTACTACATCACCAAAGAGCGTACCTCCACGGAGGAGCGCCCGGTGGCGGGTGAGGGCCGTCGTTTCTACAGCCCGGAGGAAGTCATGATCGCCTACAATGAAGGCCAGCTTGACCTCCACGCAAAAATCAGCGTTCGTGTCCCCGTGGAAAACGAGGAAGGCGAGCTGGTAACGAAGCTGACGGAAACAACGACCGGTCGCGTTATCTTCAACAGTGCCATGCCTTCCATGGTACCGTTCCAGAATGTACTGTTGACGAAGAAGAACCTGAAGAAGGTCATCGGAGACATCATCGAGCGGACCAACTTTGCCATCACGGCTACTTTCCTTGACAAAATCAAGGATATGGGCTTCCTCTGGGCGTTCAAGGGCGGATTGTCCTTTAACCTTGGTGACCTCATCACGCCGTCCGTTAAGGAAAGTGTGTTGATCCAGGCGCGTGCTGACGTGGATGACGTGATGGACAACTACAACATGGGGTTGATCACGAACAACGAGCGCTACAACCAGATCATCGATAAGTGGACGTACGCTGACAACCAGATCACGACGACCCTGATGGAAGAACTGGCGGAACACAAGCAGGGCTTCAACTCGGTGTACATGATGCTCCATTCCGGAGCCCGTGGTTCCACGCAGCAGATTAAGCAGCTCTGTGGTCTCCGTGGTCTGATGGCCAAGCCGAAGAAGAGTAACGATGCCGGCCCTGCCGTAATCGAAAACCCGATCCTCTCCAACTTCGTCGACGGTCTTTCCGTACTGGAATACTTTATCTCTACGCACGGTGCCCGTAAGGGTCTGGCCGATACGGCCCTGAAGACGGCTGATGCCGGTTACCTGACGCGCCGTCTGGTCGACGTTTCTCAGGACGTGGTCGTGATGAAGGACGACTGTGGTACCCTCCGTGGCATCGACACGGCGGCCCTGAAGGAGAACGACAAGGTGATTGAAAGCCTGGAAAGCCGGATTGCCGGTCGTTTTGCCCTGGAAGACATCCTTCACCCGGTAACGGATGAAGTTATCGTTAAGGGAGACGAGTACATCAGCGATAAAGCTGCCCGTTACATTGAAGCGGAAGGCATCGAGGAAGTAACCATCCGTTCCGTACTCACCTGTGAGGTGGAGCGGGGCGTCTGCCGGAAGTGTTACGGCAAGAACCTGGCTACCGGCCGGATGACTGAAATCGGTGATGCCGTCGGTATCATCGCGGCGCAGTCCATCGGTGAACCGGGTACCCAGCTTACCCTGCGTACCTTCCACGTAGGTGGTACGGCATCCGTAACGCGGGCAGAAAGCGAACTGACGTCTAAGTTCAATGGTAAAATCATCTTCGAAGATGTACGTACCGTTGAAGCCGAAGACGATATGGGAGACAAGAAAAACATTGTCCTTTCCCGTTCCGGTGAAATTCGGATCGTTGATCCGGAAAGCAACAAAGTCTTTACGACGCAGCACATCCCCTACGGTGGTACGCTGTTCGTAAAGGACGGTCAGGAAGTGAAGAAGGGAGACCCCATCGTAGAGTGGGACCCTTACAACGCAGTAATCGTTTCTGAATTTGAAGGTATTGCCCGCTTCAGTGATATTGAAGAGGGGGTTACTTTCCGGACGGAGCGTGATGATCAGACGGGCTTCGAAGAAAAGGTCGTCATCGAAACGCGTGACCGGAAGAAGATTCCTACGATTACCATCACCAGTAAAGATGGTGAGGAACTGCGCCAGTACAACCTGCCCGTAGGTGCCTACATCAGCATTGAGGAGGGCTCTGCCGTTAAAATTGGTCAACAGATCGTCAAGCTTCCCCGTAAAGGTGGTAAGATTGCGGACATTACCGGTGGTCTTCCCCGGGTAACGGAGCTCTTCGAGGCCCGTAACCCAAGTAACCCCGCTGTTGTCTCCGAAATTGACGGTATTGTAACCTTCTCCAAGAAGATCAAGCGGGGTAACCGGGAATTGATCGTTGAAGCCAAAGACGGCCAGAAGCGTAAGTACCTGATTAACCTGAGCAAGCACATCCTGGTACAGGATCAGGATTTCGTGCGGGCGGGTATGCCGCTCTCCGACGGTGCCATTGCCCCACGGGATATCCTGGACATCAAAGGTCCTTTCGCCGTACAAACCTACCTCGTTAACGGGGTACAGGAAGTTTACCGTTCGCAGGGTATCACGATTAATAACAAGCACATCGAAAGCATCGTCCGCCAGATGATGCGTCGGGTACAGATCGTGGACCAGGGAGATACCACCTTCCTGGAAGGCGAAGCCGTGGAGCGCTACGAGTTCTTTAAGCAGAACGACTGGATCTTCGACAAGAAGGTGATCACCGATGCCGGTGATAGTGAAACCTTCCGTCCGGGCCGCATCGTAACGATGCGCGAAGTGCGGGAAGAGAACAGCCGCCTGAAGCGTGAGGACCTGAAGACCATGACTTTCCGCGATGCGCAGGCTGCGACCAGCTTCCCGCTTCTGCAGGGTATCACGAAATCCTCACTTGGTACGCCGAGCTGGATTTCAGCTGCTTCCTTCCAGGAAACGACCAAGGTGCTCAGCACGGCAGCGATTGCTGCTAAGCAGGATTACCTGGAAGGCCTGAAGGAAAACGTAATCGTTGGTAAGCGCATTCCGGCAGGTACGGGCATGCGCAAGTATGATCGCCTGTTCGTAACGACGCAGGAGGCCCAGGATGCCTGGGAGGCCCGCCAGGCCGCCTTTGCGGAGGAAGAAGCTGCTGCCCGTGCTACCGATGAGGCCAGCGTAGCCAGCGTTGACTACTCCGGTCAGTTTGACGATGAAGATTAAAAGCCACTGGCTTAATTGCTGACCCCGGGGCTTCCGCCCCGGGCCGAAACTGAAAAACGCTCCGCTGACGTACTGTCGGCGGGGCGTTTTTACTTACAATCACCGGTTGGCGAGGCTGATTGCTGGCATTCAGCTGGCGTTACTGACGAAAATCAACGCAGGAAAATCAGGCGCTTCCGTACCTTGGCCCTTATGAGTAAACAGGAGAAATACGCGACCATCCACTACCACCAGTACCTGGAGATTGACCAATTGTTGTCATTACAGAATAACCGTAGTGCTGCACTGGGCGAAAACGCCCACGACGAGACCCTGTTTATCATCATGCACCAGGTCTACGAGTTGTGGTTCAAACAGATCCTGACGGAACTGGATTCCGTGACGATGCTCTTCCGGGAAGAGCGGGTGAACGAGGACAATATGAACACCGTTTTACTCCGCCTGAAGCGGGTGGCAACGATCGTCAGCCTGATGATTGAGCAAATCCACGTCATGGAAACGATGACGCCCCTTGATTTTCTTGACTTCCGGGATTACCTCTTCCCCGCCTCCGGCTTCCAGAGTATGCAGTTCAGGATGATTGAGTCCGCTCTGGGCTTGCGGGAAGAGGACCGGATGACTTACCACGGTAAGTCTTATAAAATTGTCTTTACGGAAGCCCAGCGCGCGCGCCTGGATGCCATTGAAAAGGGGGGGAGCTTATTTGAATTGGTGGAGAAATGGCTGGAGCGAACACCGTTCCTGCAATTTGAAGGCTTTAACTTTTTGTCGTCCTATAAAGCCGCCGTTGACCGGATGATTGCCAAAGAGCAGGCAAACATCCAGGGCAGCGAGTACCTGTCGGATAAAATGAAAGCGCTGCGGCTAAAAATGCTGGGCGATTCCAACAGCTATTTTAAACACGTACTATCCCGGGAAGAACACGAACGCATGATGGCCGCCGGAGAATGCCGGCTATCTTACCGGGCAACCATTGCGGCCTTACTGATCAACCTGTACCGGGATAAACCCATCCTCAATATTCCCTTCAACTTACTGACGGAGTTGATGAACATCGACGAGTTGCTGACCACCTGGCGGTACCGGCACGCGCAAATGGTCATGCGGATGATCGGGAACAAAATCGGTACCGGGGGCTCCTCGGGCCACGATTACCTGGCCGCTACGGCTGAAAAGCACAAAATATTTAAGGACTTGCACAACATCAGCTCGCTGCTGATTCCGCGTTCAGAATTGCCGGCCCTGCCGGCGGAAGTAGAACGGGGACTGGGGTTCTGGTTCGGTCAGCAGAAGTAAGGTAGCTTTCACGACGCCGTGGTTGGCGCGATTAGCCACTACCCGCCTGGCACCGGCGCGCCCGAGTCAAAAATAAAACCGGCCATCTGTTTCGCCGAAAATAATAGTTAATGCTCCGCGCTCTAGTTTTCAGTCTGTTCTCTGTACTGTCTTTCTTGCAACTTTCTGCCCAAACGGATACGGTTAAAGTCGGGCTGTTCGTCACGGATCTCTATGATCTGGACCTGAGCGAACAACGGTTTAATGCTGATTTCTGGCTGTGGTTTAATTATGAGGACTCGACGCTTGCTCCGCTGGAGACGGTGGAGTTTACCCGCGCACAAGCCGTAGATAAAGGCCTGGCGTTCGTAGAGGAAAAAGACGGCGTCCAGTGGGCTACGCTGAAGGTAAACGGGGTGTTTAAGGCCTCCTGGAACGTCCAGGACTTCCCATTCGATACCCAATTGCTGACCATTGATGTAGAAGAAAGTGATCAGGACGCCAAGCAATTGGTGTACGTGGCCGACCAACAAAACTCAAAATACTACGACGAAATCAGGATCAGTAACTGGGAAATCATGGACTTTGGCATTCTCGATACGGTCGTTACTTACCCCACCAGCTACGGCGATCCGACCTTGTCCGGAGCAAGCACTTACGCCAGGGCTACGGTTTATTTTAAGATGAAGCGGAAAAGCCAGGGCTTGTTTTTTACCCTTTTTACCGGAGTTTACGTCGCCTTTTTTATTTCCGTACTTGTCTTTTTTATTGATCCTACGGATGTGGACCCCCGCTTCGGGCTCTCCGTTGGCGGATTGTTTGCGGCAGTAGGTAATAAGTACATCGTCGATTCGATTCTGCCGCAATCCACCTCCTTTACCCTGGTGGATAAGATTCACGTAATGACGTACGTCTTCCTCCTGTTGTGTATTGTGCTTTCCGTTATTTCCCTCCGGTTGTGGAAAAACGGCAAAATAAAGAGCTCGCAACGGCTTGATCGTTGGGCCTTCGGAATATTGTCAATTCTGTACCTCATCCTTAATCTTATCTTTATCTTTTAGGGGACGGTAAAAGGTCTTTGTGCAAACGGGCTGATTTGCCTCGGCGCTCAGCCCCTTAGTGTGCCCATCAAATTGTCCAACTAATACGGGGAGGCAAGCCTCGCGCTACGGAAGGTGGATCGCCGGCCCCGGCAAATGCCTGAATTTTAGGACGCGCTGTGGATTTAGTTCTGCACACAAGCCCTTACTCACCCGTGGTAATTTATCCACACTAAATTGAGTTGCCGGATGCGCACTCTTCGTGCTGTATTGATCATTGGTCTGGGTAGCTGTCTGTGGGGAGCAGGCAGTATCCTGAAGGCACAGGAGACCGCTCAGGATTCTCTGTCGACACCGACTTTTTTCCTGAGTCTGGACGCTTATTACCGGCTTGCATCCACCGACGAGGAGAGCCAGGGCTCTCCTTCCCTTCAGCACGGACAGGTGTCCCTCGGGTGGATAACAGCCGGCGTTGAAAAGCAGTGGGGGAGACTGGGAGGGCAGGTAAAGCTCGCCTACGGCTCGCGGGCCCGGCAATTCTACGAGGAAAGCTCCTCCGGCCCGATCAGCCACGTGCGCGAAGCCGTCGTTTCCCTCGACGTATCCGATAAGGTCAGTATCCGTGCAGGTGTCTTCCCGGGGTTTTACGGCTTTGAAGCCGATGATCCGCAGGAAAACGACCATTACTCGAACAGCTGGGCCTACTCATTATCGACCGCCGGCCAGGCGGGGGTACAACTGGAAGGGCAACTGACGGAATCGCTGAGCTGGATGGTCGGTTGCTACAACGATGCCTTTTCTCGCTTTCTACCTAACTCGGGAGTCATTTGCGGAGGCTACCTGAGCTACGAAGGCCAGGCAGTCGGGGTTATGTTCAGTACCCTGTTGGGGCACACCTCCGAAGCGCAGGACCTGCTGCTACTCAACCTGGTTGCGGAGGCTGCCGTCTCCCCCCGGACCCAGTTCGGAGCGGAACTGGTGTATCAGCCTTTTCGAGATCCGGGCAGTTCCTGGTCGGCCTACGGTACGCTGGGGCTCTACTGCAGCCAACAGCTTCCCCGCAATTTCTCCCTGGCCCTGCGGGGGGAGTTATTCCACGACCGGGGCGGCTTCTATTTTCTTGAGGAGACAAAGGTGGTGGCCGGCACCGTGACCCTCACCAAAGCAGTTGAAAACGTAAAGTTTTTCGCCGAGCTCCGTCTGGATGAGAGCAACCGGGCAGTATTAGGTGCCGGGTTGGGGCGGGCCCTGGCGCTGTTGGTGGGGGCGGGGTATTTGTTGTAGGTTGTTCAGGGGCAAGCGAAAAAAGGACGTGACCCCAACTATCAGTAGGGGTCACGCCGTAAAATACTCGAAAAGTAGTGTGTATGAACTCCAAATATATGGAGTTTGCAGCGAGGAGTTGCAATTTTTTCATGCAGAAGCCTGAAGTTGGCAGGAAAATAACCGATTTGAGGTAGGTTTTGGATAAAATCTAGTAAGCTGGGGGAATACGGTCGGGATAAAAAGGAATGGGGCGCGTACGCAGGATGCCGTGCAAGTTGATCCAGCAAGGGGCGATTCAGAGCTGTTGTCGTAGTAAAGCCTCGTTTTTAGCGTGAAACTTTTGCATGATCCCAGGAAAATCGTAGCGTTTAAAAAGTGCTTCCAGGTCGAAATCTGTACCCTGGCGTACCGCTTCTTCCAGCTGGTCGAGGTACGCGACACTTTCCCGTATGCGCAGTTCCATTTCCGCTACATCAGTAGCGGCGTCTCCATGACCGGTGATGAGGATGCGTACTTCCCCGGAGGCCACTAATCCTTTCAGGGTGGCGAGGGTTTTCCGGTAAGCAGCGAAGGAATGGTAGACGTAGGGAAACTCGATGTTGCTCAGGTAGTCTCCGGCGATCAGGATGCCCTGGCTCCGGTTGAAGGTCAGCAGTCCGTCGTAGTTGTGGCCTGGTGCCTGATAGAATAAGTAGTCGTCCTGCCCGAGTTGCATTTTTTCTCCTTCTCCCGCAATCGGCCGGTGGATAACGGGATACGTGAGGGGGTACTTCCGCCTGATGTAGTATTCATCGTCCCAATCCCTGGCCTGCTGCAGTTGTTGCGCTGCCCGGGGGTTGTCAACAAAATTTTGGGAGGCAATCGTCGTGAACCCCGGGAAGCGCCGGTAGCCGATGATGTGGTCGTAGTCGGAATGGGTGAAGAGCAGAAAACGTTCCTTGTGCAAGCTTTTGCTCCGCACAAAAGCAGCAATTTCCTCTACCTCATCGGGTAGCCAGTTGGGGTCGACCAGCAGAAGGTAATCATTGGTATGAATACAGGTGGTTACGGTGCGAAAGAGCTGACTTTCAAAAAGCGTAAGGGTGGGGGTGAGTTGCCGGGTTTCCATCTGGTGGAGTTTGCGGATTAGTGAATACTTCCCTTTCGCCGGCGCAAGGGGCCTCCTTGCCGGTCACGAAAAACCATGATGATCTCACTCACCAGACTGGCGGCAATTTCTTCCGGTGTTTCGGCACCAATGTCTAAGCCAATGGGCGCAAACAGGTTGGGGAAGCCGAGGAGGTCATGGTCCGGAAGCTCTTCATCCATACTGACGGCCCGCTTCCGCGGGCCCAGCATACCGAGGTACCGGGGCGATCGGGGAAGTAACTGCTGTACCATGCGTTTGTCCCAGTCGTAATCGTGGGACATCAGGGCGATGGCGGTAGCTTCATCGATCACGAGCTGATCGACTTCGCCGTAGTCCAGCAGCTGGTCTGCCAGCGCTGCAATCTCGTTAGTGAATTTGCGGCGTGGGCCGAGTACGGTCGTCCGCCAACCCAGGTGCTTGGCGGCGCGGAGCGCCGCCGGGATGTCGTAGTTAGTCCCCGAAACCACCAGGTGAATCTCCGGCTGAATGATCTCGAAGAGCACCGGCAGCTGCTGTCCGGCAGCGTTGGTGATTTTGGCCACTTTCGTACGTCCTTCGCGCTGATATTTACCGGCCAGTTCCCGGAGGGCTGGTGTGCTGACGTCAAGGTAGTCTGCCAGGTGGTCCAGCTGCGCGGGGGTGTACAGGTAGGTGGGCGGCGGTGCGGCGCCGTGGCCGGCGAGCAGCCGGGCAAAGAGGCGCGGGGTACGGGTGGTGGCCACCCCCCGCAATACTTCAATCTCGTTGGCGGGGTCGTGGTAGTCGAGGGGGAGGAAAAGGACTTTGATCCGGCCGTTGCACCCCAGTCCGATGCCGATGACCTCGTCTTCTCCGTCCAGGGTATCGTAAACGTGAAAGGACGGTACTCCGGCCAGGATGGCGCGCCGGGCGCGCCGGAGGGCATCCCCCTCCAGACAACCACCACTGATGCCTCCGATATAGCGACCATCCTCCGCCACGAGTAAACGGGCCCCCACCCGGCGGTAAGATGACTGCTCTACTTCTACGACTACGGCAAGTGCGGCGGGGACATCAGCCACCTTGAGCTGGTCGTATAACTGAATGATTTGACGGATTTCTTTCATATTGGTTGGCAGGTTGTACTCCGGGCAACTGACGAATCAGCAGCTAACAGCAATAAACGAAAAAATAGATTTCCGGTACTACTTGATTTATTGATAGCAATATAGCTATATTTGCATTATTGATGGGGATTCAGGCTGATTCTCCGCCCGTTTAAACTAAGTAGCATGACACTTTCCGAAATAAAGACTTACCTCAGCGGTCACGATCGCTTGCTCCTTCAACTCCCGGATGGCACCAGCGTCCCCGCCCATTTTCACGTTACTGAAATCGGGGAGGTCACCAAAAACTTCATCGATTGCGGCGGTACGTTTCGGCGGGAGCGCAAGGCCAATTTCCAGTTATGGAGCGCTAATGACTATGACCATCGTTTGCACCCCGAGAAGCTGGTGAAGATCATCGAGCTGGCCGAAAAGGAACTTGGGCTGGCCGACCTGGAGGTTGAGGTGGAGTACCAGGGCCCTGACACCATTTCCAAGTACCACCTGGAACCCGGTGAAGACGGCACGTTGTACCTGACGAGTATGCATACGGACTGCCTGGCCAAGTCCAACTGCGGCATCCCGGCGGCAAAGGAAAAATTATCGCTTAACCGCCTGATCGCTTCCGCACCGGGCGCCTGTACCCCCGGTGGCGGCTGCTGTTAAATCATCCTTTACCGTTATGGGAATTACCAAAACCGACGCTTACACCGAGGAACAGAACCGGATTGCCGATCTCTGTAAAGCCATCGGCCACCCCGCCCGGGTGGCCATTTTACAGAAGTTGTTGTCAGTAGACTGCTGTATCTGCCGTGATTTCAGTGAGGAGATCGACCTGGCGCAGCCGACAATTTCCCGCCACCTGCACGCCCTGAAGGCCGTTGGCCTGATTGCGGGCACCATCGAAGGTACCAGCATCAGCTATTGCATCAACCCGGAGCGGTGGCGGGAAGTACAAGCTTTTCTGAACGGCCTGTTCGAAAGATACGAGACGGGCGACAACGGTTGTTGCTGATGGAAAACGTTGAATTGTATCCCTCGCTGGCGCGTACCGTGGCGGCCCTGACGCAGGAATTCAGGACAATTCCTGCAGCACGGCGGCAACGTTTGGCGCAGCTCGCCGCTTACGTCCGCAGCCAACCACCGGGCCAGGCGAAATTGAACTTCATCTGTACCCACAACTCCCGGAGGAGCCACCTGGGAATGATTTGGGCCGTCGTAGCGGCCAATCATTACGGGCTGTTGGTCAGCTCCTTTTCCGGGGGGACGGAAGCTACTGCCTTCAATCCCCGGGCCGTAGCGGCGCTGGAGCGGGCGGGCTTCCGGGTGCGCAATCCCGGTGGTGCCAATCCGCACTACGAGGTGTCCTTCGCGCAAAACCAACCCGCCCTCATCTGTTTTTCCAAAAGGTACGACGATCCGGTCAACCCCGATAAGCAGTTTGCGGCAGTCATGACTTGCTCGGAGGCGGACGAAGCCTGCCCACTGATCGTGGGGACAGATTTGCGGTTGCCCCTGACCTACGAGGACCCGAAAGAAGCGGATGACACCCCGCAGGAGCGTTTACGGTACGACGAACGTGTCGCTCAGATCGGCAGGGAACTGCTGTACGCTTTTTCTTTGGTTTAAGGCAGGCGTGTTACCTTAGCTACTTCTCGAATCAGTAGTATATGCGTTCAGTCAATCTTCTCCTGGCCATTCTTTGTCCGGTTTTTCTTTTTGCTCAAGAGGTACGGGTGGAGCCACCCAGTTGGTGGGTAGGATCTGGCAGGTTTCCAGGAGGCCGAAACGACGTTGCCGCAGGAGGTCCTGCAAAAACAACTCATAGGCATCTAATACACCTGCCAAGCTTTCGCCCATGGTTTCTTGCACCCGCTTGCGTTCATGGCGCAGTTCCTGCTGAACCTGGGCTTTAAGCTCACACCAG